>JBBIHT010000082.1:0-7968 GCA_037446845.1 Geothrix sp.
CACCCCCGGCCCAGGGTTGTCCAGCCGCGCCCGCACCTGTTCCAGCACCGTCTTGCCCACCGTGAGCTTCTGGTAGCGCGAATCCGTGGCCTCCACCACCACCCAGGGGGAATCCGCCGTGCTGGTTGACCGCAGGGCCCGTTCGGCCACCTGGCGGAAGGTGTCGTACATCTCGAAATGCTTCCAGTCCCGCTCGGTGACCCGCCAGCGGGTCTTGGGATCCTTTTCCAGCCCCTTCAGCCGCTTCTTCTGGATGTCCTTGGACAGATGCATCCAGAACTTCAGCACCAGGGCACCCTCGTGAATGAGCATCTGCTCGAAGCGCGCCACCCGGGCCATATCCTGGTCCAGGTCCGAGGTCTTGATGCGGCCGTAGGCCCGCTCCAGGATGGGCCAAGTGTACCAGGACCCATCGAAAATGCCGATCTTCCCCTTGGGCGGCAGCATGCGCCAGTAGCGATACATGTGCGGCCGCTCCCGCTCCTCGTCCGAGGGTTCATCCAGGCCATGGGTCTGGATGTGCCGCGGATCCATCCACTCGTTCAGGGTGTTCACCGTCTCGCTTTTTCCCGATCCGTCTACCCCCGCCACCAGGATGACCACCGGGAACTTGGCCGCGGCCAGATCGTACTGAGCATCCAGCAGGGCTTCCCGCAGGGCGGGAACCTCCTGGTCCCACCGTTCCTTCGAAACGCGATGACCCAATTCCGCCGATTCGAACATGACCCACCCCCAGGGGACCCGGATTCCATCTCGGCACCAGCGGCTGAATGGTTTATTTTCGATTCACCTATACCGATTGCATAACTCAAGAACACAATGGGCTCACCCGAATAGCTGGGCAACCGATTCCCCCTGCGCCACCCGGCGCTCATCCCAGGAGGCCCCATGGGCACCCGATCCAATCAACGAGGGTTCACCCTCATCGAGGCCGCCGTGGCCATCGCCGTGGTGGCCATCCTCTCCGGCATCATCATCCCTCTGGTGGTGAAGAACCTCCGGGACAGCCAGGTCAGCCGCGCCAAGAATGATGTGCAGGTCATCGCCGCCGCCATCGCCAGCCAGATCAAGGAGACCGGCCGCAGGCCCCAGGCCGCCGGCGGCTTCGGCGGCTCCACGGGAGCTGCGAATGTGAGCTGGGGCTCCGGCCTCGCCACCAACACTGTTCCAGTGGGCCTGCCCGCACCGCCCGCGGGGAACACCTTCACCAACCTGTTCACGGCGGATGCTCGGGTCGCCGCGCAGCGCAACGCGGCCAATGTCCTCTTCGGCTTCGCTGGCGCCACGGCCCAGCAGGAATTCCAGTACAACGGCCCCTACCTGGGCACGGATGTGGCCGGGAAGCTCGATCCCTGGAGCAACCGCTACATTGTCATCGGCTACAGCCAGACCAGCGGCACAGTCAACGGCCCCGTCTGGGTCGTGTGCGCGGGACCCAACGGCCAGGTCGCCGCGGCCAATGTGCTGTTCAACGCCGCCACGGGCTACCCCGCCACCTGGAACTACGGCGCCGCCAACTCCGCCTCCTCGGATGACATCGTGGTTCGCGTGAACTGATCCTCACCACCGGGCGGCCCGCCCCGAGGGCCGCCCCATTCGGGTTCCCCATGGCCGAAGCACCCCGGAAAATGCTGGGCGAGCGCCTCCTGGACCGAGGGCTCATCACCGAGCGCCAGCTGGATCTTGCCATGCGGGAGCAGCGGCGGCGGGGGGCCATGCTGGGGGAAATCCTCATCCAGCTGGGCCTGGTCTCCCGGCAGGCCATTTCGTCGGTGCTGGCCGAGCAGGGCGGCGTCACCTACCTGGATCTTGGCGAAACGGACATCGCACCCGAAGCCCTGGTGCTGGTGCCCGAGGCCATGGCCCGGCGGTTCAATGTCCTGCCCATCGCCCTGGAAGGCACCGCGCTGGTGCTGGCCATGGCCAACATCTACGATGTGGAGGCCCTGGGCGAGGTGGAAGCCCTCACCCGGCGGCGGGTGCGCGTGGTGGGCGCCTCCGAGGAGGACCTGCTGGGCCGCATCAACGAGGCGTACGGCCAGCGGAAGTCCATCGAGGAGCTCATCGAGGAGGCCATCCAGGCCAGCAGTTCCAGCACCCAGGACGAGGACCCCGGCGGCCTGCCGGTGGTGCGGCTGGTGGACCAGCTCCTCGCCAAGGCCATCCAGGACCGGGCCACGGACCTGCATGTGCAGCCTGGAGAGCACACGGTGCTCACGCGGTTCCGGGTGGACGGCCTGCTGCAGCAGGGCCCCAGCCTGCCCAAGGCCATCCAGGCCGCCGTCACGGCCCGCCTCAAGATCCTGGCCGAGGTCAACATCGCCGAGAACCGTGTGCCCCAGGACGGCAAGTTCCAGTTCCGCCACGGCAAGCGCTTCTTCGATCTGCGCGTGAACTTCCTGCCCAATATCCACGGCGAGAAGGTGGTGCTCCGGGTGCTGGACAAGACCAAGCTGGTGCTGGGCCTCGAACAGCTGGGCATGCCAGAAGGCGTCCTGGCCGGATTCCAGAGGCTGCTGGGACGGCCCCATGGCGTACTGCTGGTCACGGGGCCCACGGGCAGTGGCAAGACCACCACCCTGTATTCCGCCCTGAACTCCCTGAACGGCAGCGACCGGTGCATCGTCACCGTGGAGGATCCGGTCGAGTACGAGCTTCCGCTCATCACCCAGACCCAGGTGAATGTGAAGGCGGGACTCACCTTCGGAGCGGGCCTGCGGGCCATCCTGCGCCAGGACCCCGACATCATCCTCATCGGCGAGATCCGCGACCGGGAGACCGCGGAGATCGCCTCCCGGGCGGCCATGACCGGCCATCTGGTACTCTCCACCCTCCACACCAACGATCCCA
The DNA here is from genome assembly GCA_037446845.1 of Geothrix sp. Taxonomy (GTDB): domain Bacteria; phylum Acidobacteriota; class Holophagae; order Holophagales; family Holophagaceae; genus Geothrix. The sequence goes on from JBBIHT010000082.1 coordinate 2,851, forward strand.
TCAGCGCCATCCCGCGCCTGGTGGACCTGGGCCTGAGCCGCCTGGATCTGTCCTCCACCCTGCTGGGCGTGCTCTCCCAGCGGCTGGTGCGGGTGAATTGCCCCGCCTGCGCCGCGCCCGAGCCCCCTCCCCCGGAACTGCTGGCGCTGCTGAAACCCCATCAGCGGGAGGGCAACTGGTCCCTTGGCAAGGGCTGTCCCGCCTGTGGCCAGAGCGGCGTGAAGGGCCGGCGCGCCATCCACGATCTGCTGGTGATCAGCCCGGAAGTGCGGGAACGGCTGGCCTCGGAGTTGCCCGTTCAGGAGGTGGAGGCCCAGGCCCGCCGCGAAGGCAAAGGCTCCCTCTTCGAGCATGCGCTCCAGCTGGCCCAGGCGGGCATCATCAGCCTCGATGAAGCCCTGCGCGTCACCGCGGCGGAGGATTGATGGGCGCCCGCTTCAGCTTCTCGGCCCGGAACCTGGAAGGGGCGCTGGTGGAGGGCATCCGCTCGGCGGAGAGCGAGGCGGCCCTGGCCACGGCATTGTCCCGGGAATCCCTGTTCCTGATCCGCGCCTACCTGGCCCGCACCACCGCGGTGGAGCGGTTCGGCGGGCCCCAGCTCAAACGCAAGGAGCTGGTGGCCTTTTTCGTGCATCTCGGCTCCTATGTGGAGGCGGGCGTACCCCTGCTGGCTGCGCTATCGGACTACCAGGAACCCGGCCAGCCCGCCTTCAACGCCGCCCTGCTGGACATGCGGCGGCGCATCGAAGGCGGCGCATCGCTGTCCGAGGCCTTCGAAGCCTACCCCACCCTCTTCCAGCCCATGCTCATCAGCATGATCCGGGCAGGGGAGAGCAGTGGTCACCTGGAGGAATCCATCCGCGAGGTGGTGAAGCTGGTGGAATGGGAGGAGCAGTTCGCGGGGCAGGTGAAGCAGGCCGCCACCTACCCCCTCATCGTCCTCGCCATCGTGGGCCTGGTGGTGGTCCTGGTGTCCGTCTTCGCCCTGCCGCCGGTGATCAAGATGCTGCTGGAGTTCCAGGTGCCCCTGCCGCTGGTGACGCGCATTTTCATCCTGGTGGGCCAGGGCCTGGTGGCCTGGGGCTGGCTGCTACTGGTGATTCCTCCAGCCGGGATCTGGGCCTTCAGGACAGCCCTGGGCAGGCGGCGGGACTTCCGCCTATGGTGGCACACCCGCCTGCTGCACATGCCCCTGGTGGGCACCCTGCTGGTGAAGCTGGGCCTGTCCCGCTTCGCCACCTTCTTCGCGGCCCAGTACCGGGCGGGCCTCCCCATTCTTCAGATCCTGAAGGAATGTGCCAGCATCACCGGCAATGATCGCCTGGGCTGGTGCGTGCGAAAGATCCGCGAGGGCATCGAATCCGGGGAGCGCCTGGGGGTCATGGCGGCCCAGGTGGGCTACTTCCCGCCCCTGGTGGTGCGCATGTTCGCCATCGGCGAGGAAGCGGGCAACCTGGAGACCACCCTGGGCAAGGTGAGCCTCTACTTCGACGCCGAGGTACAGGCGAGCCTCAAGCGCTTCTTCCAGATGCTGGAGCCCATCCTGCTCATCAGCCTGGCGGGCATCGTGGTGTTCGTGGCGGTGAGCATCCTCCTCCCCATCTACTCGCTGATCGGAGGCATCAATGCCACGGCGAAATGAGGGAGCCCAGGGGTTCAGCCTCATCGAGGCGGTGGTGGTCATCGCCATCATGGCCATCCTGGCCTCCGCGGCGACGCCCCTGCTCATGCGCTCCCTCACCCAGCAGCGCACCCAGAAGACCCGTGACCTGGTCCGCACCGCCTACGAGGCCCTGGTGGGTGCCCGGGACCGGGCGGTACCCAACCTGACCGCAGATGTGGGATTCGTGGCCCCGGCCACCCTCGCCGATCTGCGCTTCCTCACCTGGCGCAACCCGGCCCCGGCCTATCGCAACGGCGCGAATCCGCCCGCCTACCCCGCCGCCGCCGCCGGCTTCACCTGGGGCTGGAACGGCCCCTACTGGGCAACGCCCGTCCAGAGCCAGGCAGGCGTGCCCAATGGCCTGCCCGCCGATGGCTGGGGCCGCCCCCTGCGCTGGCAGAACAATCAGGTACAAAGCGCCGGCGCCGATGGCGTGTTCGGCAATGCCGATGATGTGGCCTACCCCCCAGCCCCCGCCGTGGCGCCGGCCCAGGCCAGCCTCCAGGTGACGGTAGAGCGCCAGTTGCCGCCCCCCACTGGCCCCCTGCCAGCGCCAGTCACCTTCACTGTGCAGATCACGGACCGCAGCCAGCAGGCGCTGAGGCTCCGCGTTGCCAGTACGCCGCTCCCCTTCACCTTCACGGGCAGCGGCACGGCCACCACGGCGGCCCTATCCGTTGTCCCTGGCGCAGCCTTCATTCAGGTCACCAGTCCGGTCGGGAACCAGTCCCAGACACTCACGCTGGGGCCCGGCGAATCCCGGGTGGTCCTGTTCCGGTTCAACCTCTGAGGCCCCATGCCCGTTCACCCCAGGTCCTCCAACCGCCGTCCCTACCTCCTGTTCCTGGAGGACCAGGGCATGCGGGTGACTCAGCCCGATGGGCTGCTCCTCGGGATGATCCAGGACACCCCCGACCGCTCCGCCCACCGCGCCTCCTGGGCAGAGGAATTGCAACGACTGCTGCCCAAGGGTGCTTCCGTGCAGGTCTGCATCGGGCTGTCGCGGCTCGGCGTTCAGTGCCAGGAAAGCCCGGCCATGCCGCCCCAGGAGGCCCAGGCGGTGGCCCTGCGCGCTGCCGCGGCGGATCCCTCCGGTGAGAGCATGCTGGTGGGCCACGCCCTGGAGGCGGATCCCGAGGCCCAGGGTGGCCATGTCCACTGGAGCGCCTACCTGCCCACCACGGACCTCGCGGGCTGGAGCGCCGCCCTGGAGGCGGCCGGCCTGGAATGGGTCCACGCCGCCGCCTGGCCCCGGGCGCTGCTGCGGGGCCTGCCCCCGTCCACCCGTCCTGCCCGGGACCGGGTGATCCTGGCCATGGCTCCCCGGCAGGGCCGGGTGCTCTTCTTCCGCGGGCCCTCGCTCATGCTCCAGCGGTCCTTTCAGCTGGCTCCCGACCTTTCCGAGGCGGAGGGCCGGGACCAGGCCGTGGAGGAGACTTCCCGCACCCTGCAGTTCTTCAAGCAGCGCTACCGGGGCTCGACCCCGGGCGAACTCCTGGCCATTGGCACCGGTGTGTTCCCGGATGCCCAGGTCGCCCGCCTCAGGGCCATGGGCCTGGCGGTGCAGGAATCCCAGGGCACCCTGGACGAGGTGCTGGTGCGGGGCCTGGCCCAGGAGCGGGCGCCCCAGGGGCTGGACCTTCGCCCCGGGCATGTGCAGGAGGCCCATCGCCGCCGCACGCTCAGGGCCGTGGTGGTGCTGGCGGCCGTCGCGCTGCTGGGCGCCTTCATCCTCGGCGGCGGCCTAGTCCACACCCGAGAACGCATGGTGGAAGCGGAAGCCACACGGGTCGAGGCGGAACTGGCGCGGCGGCAGGCCGAGGATCAGGGGCGCCTCCGGGTGGTGGCGGCCCGTTTTCCGCTCTTGCGCCTGCGGGCGGCGGAACAACGGCAGACCCAGGCCACGGAACACCTCAGTCGCCTGGCCGCCCTGCTCCTCAGCCCCCCGCGGGGAGTGGCACTGGACAAAGTGGACATCCAGCAGCAGCCCGGCCCGGAGCTGACCCTCTCCTTCCAGGTGAGCGGCACCGCCCTCACGGGCAGTTCCTTCTCCGTGGGCCCATTGGCCTCCTATGTCGCCAGCCTTCAGCACCTCGGAGGACTGGCCCTGGACCCCCTCCAGGACATCCGCGTGAGCGACCGGCTGGTGGCCGGGGAATCCGTTAGCGCGGTGGACCCCTCCCAGTCCCAGCCGCAGGCCCGCGCCATCACCCGCTTCACGCTCAGCGGGAGGCTGCTGTGAAAGCCCTCCGTTCCCTCCTCATCCTGATGGTACTGGCCGCGCCGGTGCTGTTCTGGGCGATCATCTGGCACCCGGCCCAGGTGCGCATGGCCACCAACGAGGCCCGCATCCGCGAGGCCCGGGCGCGCATCCAGGAGCTGCCCCGGTACGCCCCCCTCAGCGACCAGGAAACGGCCTTCCTGGAAGCGCCCTCCGCGCCCTGGAAAGCCCGCCTGCCCCTGATCCGCGGAGACCGGGACCGCCTGGCCCACTACCACCAGGTGGTGACCGAAGTGGATCAGGCCTTCCGCCGGCGGGCCCTCAAGGTACACGGCATGCGCTCCAGCTGGAACGCCATCCACGCCAGCTTCACCCTGGACCAGGGCCTCGGCCTGGACGGCCCGAACGGGCTTCCCGTCGGCCTGGCTCAGGAGGGCAGCCTCGCCGCCTGGGTGCTGGAAGTGCAATTGGACGGCCCAACGGCGGACCTCTTCACCGCCCTCGGCCAGCTGGGGGCCATGCCCCCCCTGCTGGAACCGGTGGGATTCCGCTGGGAAGCCACCCCCGAACGGCGAGCCCAGGCCCTGTGGCTGCGGAACCTCGTCCTGGTTCCTCCAGAAGGCTCGAGGTAGCCATGTCCTTTGTCGAAGACCACAAGACCTGGATCCTGCCCCTGCTGGGACTGGGGGCCGCCGCGGTGATCTGGCTCAATCTGCGCACCTTCAACGCCCCCCCCGCGCCAGCCCCGGAGCCCCTTCCTTCCCCTGCCACCGCAGGGGCGGCACCGCCCCCCGGGGAGACTCAGGCAGCGCCCGTCCAGGATGAATCCCTGTGGGAGGATCTACGCCCCGTGGCGTTTGTTCCAGCGGAGCTTGAAACCCGGGCGGCCCTGGAGCAGCGGGCCCTGGCCCCGCTGCCTCCCGAGGCCTTCCTGTCCGTTGCGGGCGCCCAGATCCAGCGGCCAAGCCCTGGGGAAACGGTGCCGGTTCAGCGGCGAATGCCCAGCAACGGGGAAGGCCAGGCCGCTCCTGCCCCGCCGCCGGATTTCCTCATCGAAGGCCCTGCCGGGTCGCAGGCCTGGTTCGATGGCCAGGGCTACCGCCCCGGTCAGGCCCTTCGGGCACGCCCCTTCACCGTCCATGGCATCCGCTTGGCGCCAACCCCCCAGGTCACCCTGCAGGGACCTTCGGGCACCACCACCCGCAGCACCCGCCCCGCCCAGTCCCTGCAGCGC
>JBBIHT010000083.1:0-7930 GCA_037446845.1 Geothrix sp.
GCCCGGCAGTTCAACCTCAACGCCTATCCCACCATGGTGATCCTGGATGGCGACGGCAAGGAGGTTCGTCGCCAGGTGGGCGCCTTCCGCAGCGGAGCCGAATTCGCGGTGTGGGTGGGCAGCAAGTAGGCGAGCACCCGCCTGGCTACAGATCCTTCACGCCGCCTGCCGTTCTGGGCGGTTTGGGAAGCCGCTGCCTGAGGCCTTCCAGTTCATCCCGCTGAGCCCCCAGGCTGGGGCGCGGGGGCGGTGGTGGGGGTGGCTTCGGCGGCCGGGGCGGGGGCGGGCCAGGATCCTTGACCAGGGTCTGGAGATCCTGGATGGCATCCCGCTGCCCAGGCTGCTCCAGGAGGATCCGTTCCAGCAGCTCCCGGGCCTCGGCCGGGCGTCCTGCCACCAGGTGGGCGCGGGCGGCCATCATCAGGGCCGGTAGGCGCCAGCTGGGCAGGGGGTGAGGCGCGCCCTGGCTGAGCAGCGGCCCCAGGGTGCTGAGGGCGGCCTCGGGAGTGCCGGCCTTGAGGTCAATCTGGGCGGCCAGGAGCAGGTGGTAGGGGCGGGCATCCCTCGGGCGCCAGCCCTGCGCCTCGGCAAGATTTCCGGCTTCCAGGGCCCGTTCCGCCAGCCAGGCTCGTGCGGACGGGGGTGCCCAGGGCGCCCGGGGAGGGCCTCCGGCGAGCAGCAAGGGTCCCCCGGCCATCACCAGCAGAACCAGGATGGGGCGCCAGCGGGCCATGGGATTTCCGGCGGAAAAAAGCCAGAGGGCGAGGCCAGCCAAGGCCAGCCAGGCCCCTACCTCGGGGTGGGCGGGTTGCAGCGAGCGCCGTGCCGGCAGGGGCAACTGGCCCGAGGCCGTGGCCTGGATTCCCAGGGCGGCGGTTTCACCATCGGCGAACACCCGCCCCCCGGTGGCCTGGGCCAGCCGGGCTAGCCAATCGGGGCGGGCCCTGCTCAGCAGGGGCTCCTGGGGCGGGTTGGCGACTTCCGGTTCGCCCGGGGGGGGGAGGGCATGGGGCTGGCCATCTCCAAAGGCCATGACGCAAACCGGCAGCTTCGCCTTCACCAGCACTGCCGTGGCCCGTCGCAGGGCTTCCTCCGGCGCCTCCCAGGTCTCCTCGCCGTCGCCCAGGAGCAGGATCATGGCGGGGCTCCCCGGCTCAACCTGGGCGGTCACCTGGGGCAGGCCCCGGCCCATGCTGGTGCCGGGCGACCCGATGGCACCCGGTGCCACGGCCCGCAGGGCCTCGCGCAGCAGGGTGCGATCCTCTCCTGGGGGGTGCACTGGAACGGCATCGCCCGTCAGCAGATCCAGGCTCCAGCGTATGCCCGGCTGGGGTCGGGACCAGATGCGGTCCAGGGCCGCCACCGCTGCCTCCCAGCGCGAGTGGCCCTGGGCGTCCACCACGGTCATGGAGCGGCTGGCATCCAGCACCACATGTACCGTCAGGCGAGGATATTCCGGCAGCCCCCAGCGGGGTTCGGCCAGGCCCAGGCCCAGGCCCGCCCAAACCAGGGCCAGACCCAGGCCCAGTCCCAGAGGCTGTTGGCCCACCACCTGCACACCATGCCCGGGCCTCTGGTGGGCCCGCAGGGCCAGGGCCACGGTCAGCGCCGCCGCCGCGCCGAAGGGCGCCAGTAGCCAGGGGTGCGTGAAGGGGAGGGTCATGCCTTGCCCAGCCAGGCGGGATGAGGCCGGCCCCGCTTGAAGGCGAGATCCATTGCCAGGGGCAGGGCCAGCAGGGTGGCGGCCAGCAGGAACCAGGCGGCCAGGGGCCTCCCTTCGGTAGGCGGGTCCACGGGGAGGAGAGTCTTTTCGAGGCGGTCCACCGAAGCGAGGCTGTGGGCCAGGCCTCCAGGATCCTCGGCACTGAAGGCTTCGCCGCCGGTGATGCGGGCCACCTCCTGAAGGGCAGCGTGATCCACCTCCACATGCAGGCGCGCGAAACCGCCCCCTTCCAGGGGCACCAGGCTTTCCCCGGCAGAGCCGATCGCCACCGTGTGGATACGGATTCCTCCCTGGCGGGCTTCCTCGGCGGCCTCCCGGGGCAGGACCCGGCCCCGGTTCTGGGCGCCATCGGTGATGAGCAGGATGACGCGCGAGCGGGCCGGGCTATCCTCCAGGCGTCGCACGGCGGTCATGAGGGCCGAGCCGATGGCGGTGCCATCGTCCCGGCTATCAAGGTCGAGCCGCGCCAGCATTCGCAGCAGCCGCAGGTGGTCCGAGGTGAGCGGGCTCAGGGTCACGGGATGGGCGCTGAAAAGGATCAGCGCGAAACGGTCATCGGGGCGGCGCAGGACGAACTGGGCCAACAGGCGCCGCGCCGCGTGCCAGCGATCCTCCTCAGGGCGATCGAGGATCTTCATGCTGCTGCTGCCGTCCAGCACCACGGCGAAATCCACCACCGGCGCCGCGCCGCGAATGGGCGCCTGCCACTCGGGCCCTGCGGCGGCGACACCGATCAGGAGGGCCATCAGAACAGGTGCCCAGTGGGAAGACAGCCGTTCCCAGCGGGTGGAGGGCCGCGAGGCGGGGATGCCCCAGCGGTAGGTCACCCGCCAGGACCACAGCACCAGGGGCAGGGAGATCAACAGCAGGAGGGGATGGCGAAGCACGATCATGGGCGGGTCCCGCCGTCGCCCCGGGCATCCAGGGCCGCGAGGAGCGCCTGGGAGGGCGGAAAGGGTGGCTTCGTGTGCCCGAACCGCGCTGCATCCAGACTCTTCACCCACTGATCCCAGGGGCAGAGGTTCCGCGCCTGGAATGTCTCGGGTCCCCAGGCCCGGGCCTGCTCCCCAAAACGCAGGGCCAGCAATTCCCGGCCCTGGTGATGGAGCGCGTCCAGGGTTTCCCGGCGGCCATCCCGCGGCGGCCAGACCTTCCGAAAGGCCGTCTGGGAGCGATGGAGGCGGCGCGCTGGGGCGCCCTTGCCCCAGCGATGCCAAAGCCAGCCCGCCAACGCAGGCAGGGGAAGCATGAGCAGGCTGGCCCAGAGCCAGGGGAAGGGCATGGCGGGCAGCCGATCCTCCCTGCCTCCGCCATATCCCACCCAAGGGCCACCGTAGGGCATGGTGCGGGGCACGGTGAGCCGCAACTCCGGGCTGCGCTGCCCATTGCCCAGGTCCAGGGAAGGAATCAGGGCCACGCCTGGTTCCAGGGCCTGCACATGAAAGCGCCAACCGCGTCCATCCGGCAGGGGCTCCAGGGAGCGGATGCGCCAGGGTCCCAGGCGATCCTCCACCACCGGCCGTGGCGGAGCCGGTTGAGCCGGGTCCGTTTCCCGCAACTCAAGGATCTGCAACTCGCCCAGCTTGACCTGTTCAGGAGCCACCCAGGCGGGTGCGGCGGCCAAGGGCAGCGCCAGAACCACCCAGGCGATCCGTTGCAACCCCGCGCCTGGATTCAGCCTGGCTGCGGGAGAGTGAGCCTTGGTTCGTCCCATCAGGCCCCGCCCGCTCGCAACCAGGCATTGAGTTTCAGCACGGGATCCTCCAGCACCGGCCAGCGCAGTCGTTCCACGGTGGCGGCGAAGCCTGGATCAGGCCAGGCCATCACTTGCTTCCCCTCATGAGGCCCTGGCTTGAACCACACCACCCGGTGCCGGGCGGCCAGGGGTTTGAGGAGGGGGGCGAGGCCCTGCAATCCAGAGCCGTTGCTGAACAGCCAGAGGCGATGCCCCTTCCCGTGGTCGCCCCAATGGCCCAGGGCTTCGCGCCAGGCGCCTTCCGTGGGAATGAAGGGTCCCCGCTCCGCCAGGGTTTCGAGAATCCGCAGGCCATGGATGCGCCCTCGTTTGGCGGCGATGCGCAGGGCAGGCGTGCGGCCGTCCCCCGGCACGATCAGGCCGAGGCGATCCCCCGTTGCCTGCAGAGTCGCGAAGGCCGCACCGCAGAGTTCCAGGGTCCAGCGCAAGGGCGACACGGGATCGCCCAGGAACATGGATGGAGAGGGATCCACCACCAGCCACAGCACCAGGTCACGGCTGCTCTCGAAGCGCTTCATGATCGGTTCGCCCGCCCGCGCCGTCAGCGGCCAGTTGATGAACCGGGGATCGTCGCCCGGCACATAGGGACGGTTCTCCACGAAGGAGAGCCCCGCCCCTTTGAATCTTGATGGATGCTGGCCCTCCGTACCCCCATGCAGGCGTCCGCGCAGGCGCAACGGCAGGCGTCGCAGGCGGGCGAGGAAGCGGGTGGGCAGGGGCATTCCGCCAAGTATGGATCAGTTCGGACCAGGGCTGCGTTCCAGACTTGCCAGTCCCAGGGTTTCTGCCGCCTGGAGATCGCCCACCGCCTGGGCGTAGGTGGCCGAGACATCAGGCCATGGGACGGATCCCGGGGCGGTACCCACCCACCGGTTCCGCCCCTCCGCCTTGGCCACATAGAGCGCGGCGTCGGCCATGGCCAGCACCTGTTCCCAGCCGAGTTCCCGCGGCCGATCGGGGATGAAGGGCATGAGGCTGAAGCCGATGGATACCGTTTTTCGAAGGGCGGGCCCGCCGGGCAGGGCGAAGGCCGTCCGCTCGATGGCCAGCCTGAGTTTCTCGGCTACCACCTGGGCGTCCCTTCGGTGTTTCACCCAGGCGACCACGACGAACTCTTCCCCTCCCCAGCGCACCAGCTTGTCCTGCCGTCGGAGGGCTGCGGCAAGCCTTTCGGCGGACTGTTTGAGGACCGCATCCCCTGCAGCATGCCCGTGGGTGTCGTTGACCTGCTTGAAGTGGTCAAGGTCCAGCATGAATACCCCAAGGGCGGTATCCGGCGCGGGGGTGCGCCCAGCGAGGAGGTCCGTGGCATCGCGATCAATCCGGGCCATTTCCGTCGGCATGAATTCCTGCAGGAAGCGCCGGTTGTGAAGCCGGGTAAGGGCGTCCCGCACGACCAGGTCAGAAAGCTTGAGACTGAGGCTGATCGCCTGTCGCTTGGCCCGGCGCTGGTCCAGGCTGATCACCAGGACGGCGACGCCGTAGATGGCGAAGGAGGTGGCCAGGATGTCCGCGCCCCAGGGCGGCCTGGCATCCGTCAGCGCCCGGAAGAACAGCACCCCCACCGGAGGCAAGGAGTAGATGGCGTAGACCACCGGGCTGAAACCCAGGCTCATGATGGCGCCCGATATCAGCCCCGAGGTGATCACCGCGAGGATGGCGAGGCGGGAGGGGTCCAGGTGCGGCCAGGCGAGGTAGATCATGCCCGCCAGGGTGCTGGAGGTGAGGGCCACGCCGAGTGCGAACACCGCAAACTGGAGGCGGGTGCTCGCCAGGGCATCCCGGCGATGGGCCGGTGCCATGGAGATGAACCACCGGACCACATTCACCCCAGCCAGGAAGTAGAACAGGCTGCGGATCCGCAGATCCGCCTGGTAGGCCGGGTGCACGGCCCAGAGGATCACGCTGATCAGCACGAGCAGCATGAGAATGGCGAGGCGGCTGCGCTCGTAGAGATCGCATACGACCAGGGCGGTGATCTGGGCGTTGCGTTCTCGGCCCGGTGAGGTGCCGAGCGCGGTGGAGTCGGATTCCAGGTGGGGGTTCATCGGGTCCATGGTGACAGCAGGCCCCGCGGAGTGGGCCGGTGGGCTGGGGAATTTCCTACCACCTCACCCGCACCCGGTACGACAGGGCAGCCTCCCCTTCGGCAGGGACCGTGACCTGGAAGCGCGCCGTGCCTGCGGCCTCCTTGGTGCAGGGGTGGCTGTGCTGGAGCATTTCCCAGTCACCGGGCAGCGGTTCAAGCAGGTTCACGGTGACAGCCTCCTTCTTGGCATTCTTCAAGTGAATCTCGAAAGCGCTCTCGTGCACATACCCGTACCTGCCCTGGCGGCCCAGGCTCTTGTAGTCCGTCTGTTTGCGCTTGGCTGTGATATCGAAGGCCTCGCCCAACTTGAGGCGCACCAGCTCGTTTTTCGGAGTGTGATCAATATTGTCTTCGCCCACGAACTGGGCGCGGCCCTCACTGTCCCGCTTGTAGACGCGGATGACGCCTTTCGGCATGGGCATGCCCAGGTGGCTGGCATCCCGGTTGTCAAACTCGACGAACACGCCCACCTTCTGCTTCTCGCCCAGGTCGCCATAGCTTCCCGAGTAGTAGTAGTTCTGGCCCTGGAGCAGGTATTCCTTCCGCAGGGGCACGCCGCTGGCGCCCAGAAGGGCCACCTGCTTGGTCTGGCTCGTGGCCAGGGTGGTGGGATGGTCCAGGGTGTAGAGGTGATATTCGAAAAGGCCCTCCTCGGCCATCCTCGGCGAAGCGGCATCCGCCTTGGCCATCATGGCGACGCCGCCCAGGAGCCGTTCAGGGCGTTGCCTTGCCCGGTGCAGATCCCCTGCGACCAGTTGCAAGGTGGCGCCGGGGTAGGCGGCGCCGCTCTGGTTGGTGAGGGTCACCCAGCCACTGAGGTCGAGCGTTTTCTCGTCTGATGAAAGGTTGGCCACATAGTCGGCCCTCCAGGAAAGGCCGCCCGTGAGATAGCTCAGTTCCAGCTGCTGGGGCTTCTCGATGCCGCTGTGGAGGTTGATGACCAGAGTCGGCCGGGCCCGCAGGGTGCCAGGCACCTTCGGGAACATGATGCGGCCTGGGAGACTGGTCTCGATGCGATCCGCGAATTGCAAGACGGTGCCCTGATTGGTGGCCAGCACCGTGGCGGGCTCCCGCACTTCGTCATGGCCAGGCCCTGCTGCCCTCGGCTTGGTGGAGATGATCGTCACCTGCTCGCCCACATACTTTTCCAGCAATTTCTGGGGTGTGAGCAGGTCAAAGTCGAAGTTCTGCTCCACCACCCAGAATCCCTTGGTCTGGGTGAGATTGCGCAGCAGTGCCGTCTCGGGCCTTATCTGTGCCGAAACCTCTTGGAAGGCCAGCCGCGCCTCGCCCTTGGGCAGCCGCACTTCCCGGGTGTCCTTCACGAGCGCCAGATTGTCGTTATAGATGGTGACTGCCAGGGCCTTCTGATCTTTCAGTGTTGTGGTGGTTTCCTGGGCGACGAGCAGAGCGGGCAGGGTGGCGAGGAGCAAGGCCGAGCGCATGGAGCCTCCGTGGAATGGGGTGGGTGGCGGGCCCGGTGGGGCTCGATACAGGGACATGCCGCCAGGAGCGGGATCCTTTCAGGAAAAACCACCTGGCCCGGGCAGGCGGAGGCCTGCCGGGAGCTCGAAGGTATCGGAACGGGCCAGGGTGGCGGGCGGAGCTGCATCCTGCGCTGTTACCGGCGTTTTCAAGGCCCTCGCCTAGCCCAGCTCGCCACTCCCGGCCAGTGCCTGGATGCGCACAAGGGCGTTATCGAGCTGACCCTGAAGGAGTTTTTCGGCCCCCATCATGGCCATCATCATGGGGATGTCGGCTTCGTCCACCAGGCGCAGCGAGCAACCTTGGTCGCTCGAGCCGATTTCGAAACGCAGCTCGTGGTCGAACATTTTTTGGGTTCCAGGAACCAGAGTCACCAGCTGGCGGGGGGTGCGAGTCTTGGCCACCAGCTCCTGGGGCATTTTCATGCCCATGACTTCGACCACATAGCTGTGCTTGTCGGCATCGCCCTGGAAATTCATGGCCGCAGGTTCCAGGAAGGCACGATGCTTCGAGAGATCGGCAAGGAAGGCGTACAGCGTGTCTGGCGAAACGGGCAAGGTGACGGTGGCTGTGGTTAATATCGTCATGTCTACTCCGGGCGGGAATGCCTCCTCCAGCTTAGGAGCCGTTACGGAATTAGCCTTGCATATATCGGGATTCCCTCACGGCCCCTCATGTCGGACCGCTCGGTGAATGATAAAGCTGTTTCGTGGCAACGACTTAGTGGGATCGTTCCCCAAAGAATGCCGTCCCCACGCGAATCTGGTCACTGCCGGCAAGGATGGCGGCTTCCAGGTCGCCGCTCATGCCCATGCTCAGGCGCAAGGGGTGGCCGAGGCCCTGCTGGAGGCGCTCGCGGAGGACGGCCAACTGGGCA
>JBBIHT010000084.1:0-7902 GCA_037446845.1 Geothrix sp.
GGATTCCAGGACTTTCTACATGCTGGTGATGCTCCCCTACCCCAGTGGCCGCATCCACATGGGCCACGTGCGCAACTACACCCTGGGGGATGTGACCGCCCGCTTCCGCCGCATGCGGGGCTACGAGGTCATGCATCCGCTGGGGTGGGACAGCTTCGGCCTGCCGGCGGAAAACGCCGCCATCAAGCACGGCATCCACCCCGCCATCTGGACCCGGGCCAATATCCAGGAGATGAAGGGCCAGATCCAGAAACTGGGGATCAGCTACGACTGGGACCGCGAGATCGCCAGCTTCCAGGACGACTACTACCGCTGGAACCAGTGGCTCTTTCTCCAGATGTGGGAGGCGGGCGATGTGTTCCGTGCCAATCGCACCGTGAACTGGTGCGAGGAGCTGGGCACGGTGCTGGCCAATGAGCAGGTGGTGGATGGCAAGGACGAGCGCACGGGCTTCCCCGTGGTGCAGAAGCCCCTGGAACAGTACTTCTTCAGGACCACGAAGTATGCCGACGAGCTGCTGGACTGCCTCGATGGCCTGGATTGGCCCGAGAATGTCAAAACCATGCAGCGCCACTGGATCGGCAGGTCCGAAGGCGCGCGCCTCGCGTTCGATCTGGAGAACGGCGGCCGGATCGAGGTCTTCACCACGCGCCTCGACACGCTCTTCGGTGTGTCCTTCATGGCGCTTTCCACCGAGCATCCGTTGATCGAGAAGGCGGCGGAATCGGACGCCGCCCTCAAGGCTTTCTGCGAAGAAGTGGCTTCCATCAGCCGCGAGGAACGCATGACCAGCGAGGTGAAGCTGGGGCATCGCACGGCGCTTTTCGTGCTGCATCCCTTCACGGGGGCCAAGGTGCCCGTCTTCGCCGCCAACTATGTGCTCATGGACTACGGCACCGGGGCGGTCATGGGCGTGCCCGCCCATGACGAGCGCGACCACGAGTTCGCGAAAAAATACTGCCTGCCCATCCCCCGGGTCATCGAGTCCGAAAGCGAATGGGACCTCGGCACCCTCGTCAATAGCGGCGAATTCAGCGGTCTGGGGAGTGAGGAGGCCATCGCCGCCATGCTTGCCAGGCTGGGCGACCGGGCGGAGAGGACCACCACCTACAAGCTGAAGGACTGGGGCCTCAGCCGCCAGCGCTACTGGGGCACGCCCATCCCGACGGTGCATTGCCCCTCCTGCGGCGTCGTGCCCGAGAAGGCCGAGCACCTGCCCGTGCGCCTGCCCGAGGATGTGGTCTTCACGGGCGTTGGCCCTTCGCCTCTCACCACCTCGAAGTCCTTCCTCGAGTGCGCCTGCCCGGCCTGCGGCCAGCCCGCGCGGCGCGAGACGGACACCATGGACACCTTCGTGGACAGCAGCTGGTACTGGCTGCGCTACCTGGACCCGAAAAACGGTTCGCTGCCCTTCGCCAAGGCGGAGAGCGACGCCTGGATGCCCGTGGACCTCTATGTGGGCGGCATCGAGCACGCCACCATGCATCTCATCTATGCACGCTTCTTCTACAAGGTGTTGCGCGACCTGGGCCTCGCCTCGGGGCCCGAGCCCTTCCAGAAGCTCATCTGCCAGGGCATGGTCCTCAAGGATGGCTCGAAGATGAGCAAGTCCAAGGGCAACATCGTGGATCCCGACGAGGTGATCTCGAAGTACGGCGCGGACGCCCTGCGTCTCTTCATGATCTTTGCCGCGCCCATCGAGAAGGAAATTGACTGGACCGGCTTCGAGGGCATCGAAGGGGCCAGCCGCTTCCTGAAGCGCGTCACGCGCCTGGTGGAAGATCACCCCAATACGAGCGAGGCCCTTCCCCCCAAGAGCCAGCTCAGCCCTGAGGAAAGGGCGCTCCTCGTCAAGCTCAACCAGACCATCCTCCGCCTCACGGATGACCTGGAACGGCGCTACCAGTTCAACACCGTCGTGTCCGGCCTCATGGAACTGTCCAATGCCCTGGGCGACCTGCCGGAGGCTGCGCCCCACCGCGACGCCCTGCTGCAGCACGGCCTGGATGCCTTCGTGCGGATGCTGTCCCCGGTGGCGCCGCACCTGGCGGAGCAGCTCTGGAGCCAGCTCGGTCGGCCGGGATTGTGCATGCAGGCCACCTGGCCCGAGACCGACGCCCAGTACCTGGAAGCGGACGAGGTGCTGGTGGTGGTGCAGGTGAACGGCAAGGTGCGGGGCCGCATCACCGTTCCTGCGAGCGCCACCGAGGCCCAGCGCCGAGCGTTCGCGCTGGCCTGCGCCGAGGTCCAGCCCTACCTGGCGGGGCGGGAAATCGTGAAAGTGGTCCTGCCGCCCACTGGCAGGCTTGTCAGCATTGTTGTCAAAGGATGATTCCATGACCCACCACCTGCCCCTCGCCGCCGATTCCGTCCTGGATCTGGTCGGGAATACCCCGCTCCTGCGACTCTCGCGATTCGCACCCGGGCTGCAGCTCTTTTCCAAGCTCGAGTACCTCAATCCCGGCGGCAGCGTGAAGGACCGCATCGGCGTCGGCATGATCAAGGCCGCCGAAGCCCTGGGGCAGATCAAGCCGGGCCTCAGCACCATCATCGAGCCCACCGCAGGCAACACCGGCGTGGGCCTTGCCATCGCCGCCAAGGCCCTGGGCTACCGGTGCATTCTCTGTGTGCCCACCAAGTACAGCCGCGAAAAGATGATGCTCATGAAGGCGCTGGGCGCAGAGCTGGTGCTGATCCCCAAGGAAAAGGGCATGGTGGGTGCCATCGAGAAGTGCAAGGAGTTGGCCGCGAGCATCCCCCACGCCTTCGTTCCCCAGCAGTTCGAGAATCCCAGCAATCCAGACAGCCACTACCTGACCACGGGACCCGAAATCTGGGCCCAGATGGAGGGGCGTGTGGACGCGGTGGTGCTCGGGGCAGGCAGTGGCGGCACCTTCACCGGCATCGCCCGTTTCCTCAAGGAGAAGCATCCGGCCATCAAGGCCGTGGTGGTGCAGCCCGTGGGCTCGGTCTACTGCGGCGCCCCCCTCAAGGAGTGGGCCGTGGAGGGGGTGGGGAACGGCTTCATCCCCCGCAGCCTGGATCTGGCCCTGGCCGACGCGATTCTCGATGTGGCCGATGCGGATAGCCTGGCCACGGCCCGGGAACTCATTCGGGAGGAGGGCTGCCTAGTGGGGGCCTCTAGCGGTGCCAATGCCTGGGCCGCCCGGGAATTCGCCAAGACCCTGCCCCCGGGCGCCCGGGTGGTCACCCTCTTCCCCGATGGCGCCGAGCGCTACATGTCCAAGCAGCCCGTCGCCGAACTGGAGCTGTGATGGGATCCTCCCGCCATGGATTTTTCATCCTGGACCCTTCCTGCGGGAGCTTGCCATGACCCTGTCGCCCGGTGACCTCGCCGCCTGTCTGCTGGAGGCGGGGGCGGTGCGCCTGCAGCCTTCGGAGCCCTTCACCTGGGCCAGTGGCCTGAGGTCACCCATCTACTGTGATAACCGGCAACTGCTCGGGGTGCCCGCCGTGCGCCAGCGCATTGTCGGGGAGCTGGCCCGGCGCGCGGCGACCTGGCATCCCACCCTCATTGCCGGTGCCGCCACGGCCGGTGTGCCCTGGGCCGCCATGGTGGCGGATCACCTGGATCTCCCCATGGCCTATGTGCGTCCCACCCCCAAGAACCACGGCATGGGGCGCCAGGTGGAAGGCCTTCACGCCGAAGGATTTCGGGCGGTGCTCATCGAGGATCTCATCTCGACCGGGGGCTCCAGCCTCAGGTGTGCCGAGGCCCTGCGCCAGGAAGGTGCCGAGGTGCCAGTCGTCCTGGCCCTGTTCAGCTATGGGTTGCCGGCCGCCAGCCATGCCTTCGGCAGCGCAGGCGTTGCATTGGAAACCCTCAGTTCCTTCGAGATCCTCGCCGCCCTGGCCTGTGACCGCGGGCTCCTGGACGAAGCAGGGGCCCTGGCCCTGCAGTCCTGGCGCGCTGATACTCTCGCCTGGAGCCGGGCCCATGGTGGCGCCTAGGCACTTCCCAATCGAAGGGTTCCCAGGAGGGCTCCCCGCTCATCCGGTTTCCGGCTTTTTCCGAGGTTGTCATGAAGCTCTACACGCGCGCCGGGGATGATGGATCGTCTGGGTTGTTCGGCGGTGATCGCGTGAGCAAGGCGCACGGGCGCCTCATGGCCTATGGCACCCTGGACGAGCTGAACAGCTTCCTGGGCCTGTTGCGCCTGCAGGCCACGCCCGCCTGCGTCACTGGCACCACTCTGGAACGCATCCAGCAGGATCTGTTCGTGCTGGGGGCCCTCCTGGCCACGCCGCCGGATCACCAGGATCAGTTGGGGGCCCGGCTGAGCCGGCCCACCTGGTCCCTCGATGAGATGGAGAAGGACATTGACCGCCTCACGGCCCTGGCCCCCCCCATGACCGCCTTCGTCCTGCCCGGCGGCACCCTGGCCGCCGCCCAGGCCCACCTGGCTCGCACCGTGTGCCGCCGCGCCGAACGGGAGGCCGTGGCCCTCGCCCAGGTGGAAGCCGTGGCCCCCGAGGTGCTCGCCTACCTGAACCGCCTCAGCGACTGGCTTTTCGCCCTGGCCAGGGCCGAGAACGCCGTATCCGGCAAGGCGGATGTGCAGTGGGTGTCCAACGGGTGAGAGCAGCTTCCATTCCATGAAAACGGGCCCCGAAGGGCCCGTTTCTTATGCGGTCGTGGGTTCCGACTAGAACTGGAACTTCACGCCGAACCGGTAGCGACGGCCGATCTGCCAATCACGGGCCTGGCCGTAGTTGGCCTGCGGAGTGCCGCTCTGGTCCATGGCCTGCTGGAAGACGCGGGTCGCATAGCGGGTATTGAAGGCGTTGAACAGATCCACGCTGGGAACCAGCTTGTACTTGCCGCCAAACTTGTAGGCCCAGTCGAGGTGCAGGTCCACATCATTGGTGGCAGGGGTCCGGCCATACTGGCCCAGCTGGCCGTTCTGGGGCGTGGCATTGCCGTAGCCGCCGATATCGGCGATGGGCGGGTTGCTGCTGCTGCCATCGTCGAAGTAGCTGACGGGGGTGCCCGTGATGTACTGCCAGTTGGCGCCCACATTCAGATCGCCGCCCATGAAATCGAAGCGATGGCTGGCGTAGACCTTGACCACATGGGTGCGATCCAGGGGCAGCAGGCCGTAGCCCACATAGGGGAAGTAGTCGAAGCTGGCGGTGATGTTGCCATCAGCCTGTCCGTTGGAGCTGGACACGACGCCTTCGTAGTTGCCCTGCAGGCGGCTCCAGGTGTAGCTGAAGCTCACCACATCGCGGTCGGTCTTCTTGTCCAGGGTGAAGTCCACACTGGAGTACTTATTGCCAGCCTTGGGGAAGAAACTGTTCTGGACCGTGAAGAGGCCCGTGGCTGCGTTGTAGTAGTCGGGCATGTAGATGCCGTAGTTGTTGTAGCCCGCCCCGTTGGGGTTGGCGGCACCCAGGCCCAGGAGGTAGAGAGTCATGCTCTTGGGATTGGGACGCCACTGCTGGAAGGGCCCGGGGTTGCCGATAACAGCTGCGCCGGCTCCAACGACAGGGTTGCCGAGGGCATCGAAGACGATGGCCGGACCTTCATCGTAGGGGTTGCCAGCCGTATCAGTGAACACCATGTCTTCCAGGGGGTTCTTCAACTCGCGGTACTTGGCATGCACGCCCACGGTCCAGCCACTGGCATAGGTGTGGTCCACACCCAGGATGTATTCCGAACGCTCGGGGAGCTTCGCGCCTTCCTGGATGGGGTCGAAGCTGAAGGGTGTGGCGAAGTCTGTGATGCCGCCGTTGATGCCCAGGTTGGCCGTGTTGTAGGCATAGGCGCCGGTTGCGGTGTTGTAGGTGGAGTTGGAGGCCGTGTAGCGGTAGCGGAGGTACTTCTCGTTGGCATACACGCGGATGGCCATGCGCTGGGGAATGGATTCGAAGTACTTCGCATAGCTGCCGGCCACCTTGGTCTTGCCATCCTGGTTCACATCCCAGGTGAAGCCGATGCGGGGCTGGAACTGGTCCTTGAAATCACTGAACTTCATGAAGGACCGGCCATTGAGATCCTTCTGGTCCTGGATTTCGTAGCGGCCGCCATACATGAGTTTGAAGCCGGCACCCATGTCCCATGTGTCCTGGGCGTAGTAGCCGGTGAAGATGGCCTGCACCGTGGCGTCGGTGCTGAGGAACTGGCGATCCACACCCCGGAAGGCGCCCGAGGCGAAGGCCCGGATGGTGACGCGCTCACCGCCGGAGGTGCTGGCCTGCTCCGTGTAGTCGGAGGTAACCTGGGATACGCCGAACTTCATGTTGTGGGCGCCCAGGAAGTAGCTCAGATCCGCCTTGAACTGCTTCGTCTTGACCTTGTCCAGGGTGGGGGTGTAGCCGGAACCACCGGAGCGGAAGGCGAGACCTGCCAGGTCGGGGCGACTGGCGGCGCCGGGTCCAACCGTGAAGTAGGCATTGTCGGTCACGGCAATGTTCTGCATGTCCGTGGCTGTGAAAACATCCTTGAACTCAGCCTGGCCGGCCTTGGCGCTGAAGAACAGGCTGGGACTGATGGTCCAGTCGTAGTTCAGGGAGAAATTCTGGACGGTGTTCTTGTCCTTGTAGCCCAGGTTGGCATTGCCGGTGACGGGGTACAGGGTCGGGTAGTCATCCTTGGTATCGTTGATGGTCGTGGCGAAGGTGATCTGATGATCCTGGGTGATGTACCAGTTGAACTTCGTCAGGAACTGGAGAGCGTTGATCTTCCGCTTGCCGTCCACCAGGCCAATGTTGTTGGCGGGGGAGGTGGGAGCCTCGGTGAGCTGGGCATCCACACCCGCGAAGAAGAAGAGCTTGTCCTTGATGATGGGGCCACCCAGTTCGGCGCCGATGTCATAGCGGCTGTTCGGATTCTGGCTGACGGGCTTGGCATAGATGCTGCTCTTGGCCACGGCCTGGATGCCGATGGCATCCCAGGTGATCCAAGAGGAACCCTTGAACTCGTTGCTGCCGGACTTGGTGACGGCGTTGAACACGCCGCCGATGGCGCTGAACTCAGGCTTGAAACCGCCAGTCTGAACCTCGATCTGGTCAATGAATTCGGTGACCAGCTGGGTGCCCTGGTAGCCACGGGCGGTGTTGGTGGTGGAAAGACCATCCACGATGTAGCTGTTCTCAGCGGCGGAACCGCCACCGACGGAGGGGTCCGGTCGGCCGGCCATGCCGCCCGTGACCACGCCGGGGGCTAGGAAGGCGATGCTGCTCATGTCGCGGCCCTTGGGGATGGCGGCGAGGTTGTCCATGGTGGTGGTGAGGCCCGTCTGGGTGGTGGTGGTGTCCACCGTGGTGGCGGTGCCAAGCACCTCGACCACGGTGGCGGCTTCGGTGGCCAGCTTCAGGGTCAGGGGCTGCGTCTGGTTCACATAGACGGTGACGGTCTGGCTCACCTTCTGGAAGCCGGCCTTGGTCACTTCCAGGGTCCAGGTGCCGGGGTTCAGCAGGCCCATGCGGAAGCTGCCATCGGTTCCGGTGGCATAGGTACGAGCGGTCTGGCCAGAGCTCAGACGCACCGTGGCTCCAGCCACGGGCGCACCGCCCTTGTCGTGAATGACGCCCGACACTGCGCCTGTGGTGGCCGTCTGCGCGTGAGCGACAATGCCGCTCCCGGCGACGAGGGCCGCGGCGGTAAAGCCGAGCCGCGTGAAGATTCGATTCATAGAAACTCCTTTGGGGGGATGCGGCAAAGGCCGCGGGAAGTGGAAAGACCTAGGGTGTTGGGTCGCTGGGTGCCTGGGTGGGTGGGTCAGGCAGGGAAAAGGGCCACAGCAAAGATCAGGGGAATGCCAGAAGCATAGAGCAGGTTCCCAAGGTTTTTCAAATTATTTCAAACCATGACGGAAATATACTATAGGCCACGAACCCTGCCTGCCAAAGAAGAAGGAAGCGCCCTGGTTGCCCAGG
>JBBIHT010000085.1:0-7817 GCA_037446845.1 Geothrix sp.
CAATGAGGCCCTGGAAGTGGGTGCCGCCCTGGATTCCTGGCTGGCCCAGGCGTATCCAGCCCTGCGCATCGTCGTGGTGGATGACGGATCCACGGATGGCAGTTCCGAGCTGCTGCGCCTGCGCCAGGATGTGCACCCGGAGCGCCTGCGCGTGGTGCGCAACGATGCGCTGCCACCCGGGTGGCTGGGAAAGAACCACGCCTTGCACCTGGCATCGAAACAGCCGGAGGCCCTGGACGCCTCGTGGCTGGTGTTCGCCGACGGGGATGTGCATGCCGCGCCGGACCTGCTGGGGCGTGCCCTGGCCTTCGCGGAAGGCCAACCCACGGATGTGCTGGCGCTGCTCCCCGCGGTGGATACCCATGGGTTTGCCGAGCGCATCATCCTGCCCCTGGCGGCTTCCGCCTTCCAGGTGCTGGTGCCGCCACACCAGGTGCCCAATCCCCGTCATCCGTCCTTTTGCGGCGTGGGCGCGTTCACCCTGGTGCGGCGCGCGGCCTATGACGCGGTGGGCGGCCATGCCGCGGCGCCCCTGGAAGCCATTGACGACATGCTGCTGGCCCGGCGCCTGAAGCGCGCGGGCTTCGTCAACCGCGTGGCCCGGGGCGGGCCGGGCCTTCACCTGCGCATGTACCACGGCCTGCTGGAGCTGGTGGGAGCCATGCGCAAGAACGCCGCGGCCCTGCCCTGCTGGGGGCTTCTGCCGGCTGCCCTGCCGGTGATGGCCATGATCGGGCTGGCGCCCCTGTGGCTGCCCTTCGCGGGTTTCCCGGGCACCGCCCTGCTGCTTTGGCTACTGGTCCCTGCCCTGGTGGGCGATGCCCAGCAACGGCTCAGCGGCCGGCCCATGGATCAGCTCTGGGCCCTGTGGCCCCTGGCCACCCTGGTGCTGGTGGCGGGCACCACCTGGGCCCTCGGCGACCGCCTGCGCGGCGTGAACCACTGGCGCGGCCGAGAGGTGAACCTGCGGTAGGCGCCCGCAGCCCTGCCGGCTACCGGGTGGTGACCTCGAGATCGCCCAGGAAGGCCGCTGTTCGCGGATCGCCTTCCCGCCGCACGATGGCCTGGGCGTGGTGCAGGCGGCCCCGTCGCACCACCACGATGCCCTCGATCCAGCCGCCGTTGACACCCCTGACCTGGTAGCGGAAACCGGGGCCCTTCGCCGGGGGCAGTTCGGTGCGCTGGACTGGTCCCAGGCGCACCAGCAGCCAGTTCTGAAAGGAGGTGAGGATCTCCCTGGGGCTCGTGCCGCCCTGGTTGCCGGGCGGCAGGTTGCCCACGGACACGCAGAAGGTCTCGTCCAGGCGGCCCGCCGGGCTCATGGCCAGGTCGAACCATTCCACCTCCCCGAAGGGGCCGGGTTCCGTGTGCCGATGGGGGGGTCGGGGCGGCCCGGGGAAGGTGGCGATGACGCCGAGGTTCTCGTTCTCGATTCGCCGAGGATCCTCCCGGCAACCCAGCAGGGAGATCAGGACACAAAGGCTGAGGGCGATACGCGACATGGGTCCACCTGCTTCCTTCATCGGGCCTGGGATCCAGGAAGTTGACTGGCTCCCGCGGCCGGGCCTTCAGCTTCCCTTCAGGGCGTCCTCCAGGGCGGCCCTGGCTCTGCCCTCCCCGTAGCCTGCCCAGCGCGTCAAGACCTTGCCATCACGGCCGATGATGAGGGTGGTGGGGATGCCGCCGATCTCACCGAAGGGCGCCAGGCCCTGGCCGCCATCGGGCACGAAGGCCACCAGGCCCAGCTGGGGATTCTGGGCCAGGAAGGGCTTCACATCGTCCCAGCCGCCCCGGTCCACGGAAATGGGCAGCACGGCATAGGCCTGATTCTCTCCCTGCTGCAGCAGGGCCACTTCGGGGAGGGCCCTGCGACAGGGCGGGCACCAGGTGGCCCACACATCCACCAGCACAACCCGGCCGCGGTAGTCAGCGAGGGTGTGGCGGTTCCCCTCCGCATCCCGGAAGGCCACTCGACTCACATCGGTGCCCCGGCCCGCGCCCTCTGAACCCCCGCCGAAGCCTCCCCGGAACAACACGAAGCCGGCCAGCAGCAGGCCCGCGCCAACCAACAGCACCGCCGCCAGTGCGCGCCCACGGGATTCGGGAACATAGGCATCCGACATTCAGCCTCCAGCCAGGGGGCCGCCCTGGAAGGGGTGGCTGGCCCCGATCATACTGGAACCATGTGTCTGATCACCGCTTCCGATCTGCAAGCCCGCCAGGGAACGCTCGGCCTGCTGGACGCCCGCCCCAGTGCCGAGGACTATCGCGCCGGACACCTGCCCGGCGCCTTCCACGCCCCCCTGGACACCCTGCTCAGCGCCGCCAGCGATGCGGGCCACGATCCGGCCCGGGGGGGCCGCCACCCGCTGCCACCCATTGCCCGGTTCGCAGCCCAACTGGGGGCCTGGGGCATTGGACCTCGCCAGGCCGTGGCGGTCTATGACGCCCAGGGCGGCAGCCATGCCGCGGCGCGGCTCTGGTGGATGTTGCGGGCCCTGGGACATGCCAGCGTAGCCGTGCTGGATGGCGGACTGCCCGCCGCGCTGGAAGCGGGGTTGGCTCTGACGACCGAGGTGCCCGTGGTCGCTCCCCTCCCGCCCTATCCTGCGAATCGCTGGGGCCTGCCCCTGGCCGATGCCGAGGCCGTGGAAGCCCTGCGCCGGGATCCCGCCTGGGCCCTGCTGGATGTGCGCACGGCCGAGCGCTGGCGGGGCGATGAGGAGCCCCTGGACCCCGTGGCCGGCCACATCCCCGGCTCCATCAACCTGACCTGGAGCCACAACCTGGGCCCCGATGGCCGCTTCAAGACGCCCGAGGCACTGCGGCGCCAATTCCTGTCCCTGCTCGGTGGCATCCCCCCCGAACAGGTCGCGGTCCACTGTGGCAGCGGCGTGACCGCCTGCCACACGCTGCTGGCCCTGGAGGTGGCGGGGCTGTCCGGGGCGGCGCTCTATGTGGGGAGCTGGAGCGAATGGTGCCGCAGCGGGCGGGACAAGGCAAAGGGCGAACCCTAGGCGGCCTTCCAGTTTGCGGCAGGGCGAGTCGGGCCCGTGGGCTGATGGCGATAGGCTGGAGACATGAACCCCTGGCGCGGCCTTCGAGGCCTTCCCCGCGAAGTGTGGCTGGTCTGTGCCAGCACGCTCATCAATCGCCTGGGCACCATGGCCCTGCCCTTCCTGGTGCTCTACCTCACCGAAGGCCGCCGCTGGACGCCTGGGGAAGCGGGCTTCGGCATGATGGTCTATGGCGCGGGAGCCCTGGTGGCGGGCCCTTTCTCGGGGCGGCTCGCCGATCGCCTGGGCCATGCGCGCATCCTGGAGGCCAGTCTGTGGAGCTCTGGCCTCCTGCTGCTGGTCATCCCCTTCGCCACGACCAGGCCCATGCTCTTCGCCCTGATCTTCCTGTGGGCGGGCCTCACCCAGGCCTTCTGGCCCAGTGCCATGGCCCTGCTCACGGGCCTGGCCACGCCGGAAAAGCGGAAGGCCGTCTTTGCCCTGCACCGCCTCGCCGTGAACCTGGGCATGGCCGTGGGTCCCGCCATGGGCGGCTTCATCGCCCACCACAGCTATCGCTGGGTGTTCTGGACCGATGGCCTCAGCACCCTGGCCGGGGCGGTCCTGCTGGGCCTTTGGCTCGGCGACCAGCCCAGCCCAAGGACCCCGGAAGGCCATGCCCGGAGCAGCAGCCCCTGGGGGGATCCTCACCTGGCCTGGCTGCTGCTTCCCTTCATCCCGGCCCTGATGGTGTTCTTCCAGATCGAAGGCACCCTGCCGCTCTGGGTGGTGCGGGATCTGGGCCTGGGCAGCCGCTTCTTCGGCCTGCTCTTCACAGTGAACACCCTGCTGATCGTGGCCCTGGAGGTGCCGCTGAATCTTGCCATGGCCCACTGGCCCCACGGCCGCCTCCTCCTGCTGGGGTCGCTCTGCGTGGCCTTCGGCTTCGGACTCACTGCCTGGGCCACCACCCCCCTTGCCCTGATCCTCACCACCCTCGTGTGGACCTTCGGCGAGATGATCCTCTTCCCTGCCATGAGCGATGCGGTGGCCACCCTCTCGCCGCCGGATCGCCGGGGCGAGTACATGGGCCTGCTCTCCCTGGCCTTCGCCGCCGCCCTGGCCCTGGGGCCATGGCTGGGCGTGCTCACCTATGCCAAGGCCGGTCCGCGGTCCCTGTGGTTCGCCACCTTCGGCGTGGCCGCGGGTGCCGGGCTGGTGCTGGCGAGGTTCCGGGCGCCCAAGCCTTCGCCCGGCGGTTCGCCTGAACCCTGACCGCCCCCCGGTGGGCGAAGCGCGGGCCAAAGGGCTCAGAAGTGGCCGGGGATGGCCCTGCCGCACCCAGGACAGGCGCCTTTCGCCGTCAGGGCATTGGCGTCCAGGGCGTACCAGTCCCGAACGATGAGTGCCTTCCGGCAGCCGGGACAGAATGTGGTGGCCCCGGCGCGATCGTGGACATTGCCGGTGTAGATGAAGGAGAGGCCCTCGCCCTGGGCGATTTCCCGGGCGCGGGCCAGGGTGGCGGGCGGTGTCGGGGGAAGCTCCCGCAGCCGGTGATCGGGGTGGAAGGCAGTGAAGTGAAGGGGCACCTCGGGGCCCAACTCCCGGGCGATCCACCGGGCAAGCCGGGCGATCTCGGCACTGGAATCGTTCAGGCCGGGGATGAGCAGGGTGGTGATTTCCAGCCAGGTTTTCGTCTCGTGATGAAGATGACACAGCGTGTCCAGAACCGGCCTGAGGTGTGCCCCGGAATACCTGGAGTAGAACCCCTCGGTGAAGGCCTTGAGATCCACATTGGCCGCATCCATCTTGGCGAAAAAGGCCCTGCGGGCTTCGGGCTGCAGATACCCGGCGGTGACGGCGACGGTCTGCACGCCCAGGTCGTGGCAGGCGTCTGCCACATCCAGGGCGTACTCGGCGAAGACCGCCGGATCGTTGTAGGTGAAGGCCACGCTGCGGCACCCGGAGACCTGGGCCACCCGGGCAATCCGGACGGGATCGGCCGGCTCCAGCAGGCGGTCCAGGTCCCGGGCCTTGCTGATTGGCCAGTTCTGGCAGAAGCGGCAGGCCAGGTTGCAGCCGATGGTACCCAGGGACAGCGCCCGGCTACCGGGGAAAAAGTGGAACAGGGGTTTCTTCTCCACGGGGTCT
This sequence comes from Geothrix sp., assembly GCA_037446845.1. Taxonomy (GTDB): domain Bacteria; phylum Acidobacteriota; class Holophagae; order Holophagales; family Holophagaceae; genus Geothrix. The sequence goes on from JBBIHT010000085.1 coordinate 5,148, forward strand.
ATCTGCAGGCCCGAGGTGCGTCCGTAGGCGGTGAGCACCAGTTCACCCTGGAGGTTCTGGCGAAGGAAGCAGAAGCCGCGCTGGCCCTGGGCCAGTCTGCAGGTGCGAGGGCACAGGTCGCACTGGAGAAGGTCCGCGTCCAGGCGATGCCACCACCGGGCCGGATGGGCAGTCTCAACCATGGCCGGAACCCGACTCGCGCCAACGGGCGACGGTGTAGCGCGCCATCTGGATTCCCTCCGCCCAGAAGTCCGGGGGCAACCCCGCTTTCTGTTTCAGGTGGGCGAGGAAGGCCGCGGGCTCCGGCACCTGCTCCCACACCTGCGGCAGAAAGGTGCCGCGACGGCCCTGGTACTCCAGCACCACCCCATCCACCCCGGGCCGCAACCGGGTGAGGAGTTGCTCCTGGTTTTCGAAGGCAAGCGCTTCCAGGGGCGACAGCAGGGACACCTCGATGTCCAGATCCCGGAACTCCCCGCGGCCGATGGGCTCAAAGCGATCATCCTGGAAGGCGGCCGCCCCAGCGTTCAGGGCCACATCCCTGCCCAGGGGCCGATGCGCCTGCAGCGTGCCGATGCAACCCCGGAGCTGGGTTCCGAGATGCAGGGTGACGAAGGTGGCCCCGAATTCCTGAAGCCAGGGGGCGGGCCGGATGGGCGGCGCAGCTTCTCCCAGGCCCTCCGCGATGGCCCCGCGAGCGATGGCCAGGAGCGTGCGCCCCTGCTCAGGCTCCATGGACGCCAGCTTCGAGGAAGGCGAAGGCCCCATAACCCACGACGCTGCCCCGATCCCCCGAGGTATCGCCGGAATTGCGCAGATCCAGCAAACAGGGGCGCAGGTGGTGCCGCGCCGCCGACAGCAGCAGGCCATTCACCGGGATGGCGCCACAGGCCTGCTCAGGGCTGCCCAGCACCTGCAGGCCTTCAATGCTCCCGCAGGTGCGCCCGTCCAGCTCACGGGCCTCCGGGTAGGGCAGGTAGTGGGAGAGGTCGGAACTGACCACCACCAGGGTCTCCGGGCCGCCCCAGAGCGCGTCCAGGACCTCCGCCACCGCCTCGGGGGAGGCCGAGCCCACCGCCAGGGGTACCAGGCGGAACGCCTCCAGCACGGTCTGCAGGAAGGGCAGGTGCACCTCCAGGGAATGTTCCTGGGCATGGACCTGCGCGCTGATGGCCACCTGCGGGAACTGCTCCGCCACCGCCATGGCCTCGGGATCGAGAGACACCAGCCCCAGGGGTGTAGCGAAGGCGGAACCGCCGGGCAGGGCCAATCCCCGGATGGCGACGCGATGGGTTGGCCCCAGCAGGGTCACCCGTCGGATCTGCGCCCGCCGCCCCGCGAGGCACGCATAGGCCGAGGCGGCAACGGGCCCGGAATAGCCGTAGCCCGCATGGGGGACGATGAGGGCCTTGATCCGGGCGCCTGGATCCACCTTGGCCACCGGGACCGCTTTCGCCAGCAGGGCCTGGACCTCCCGCCTCAGCGCCTCGGGTTCCCGAGGGTAGAAGCTGCCCGCCACGGCAGGCGGCCGAATGCCAGCGCCATCGCCCATGTCCCAAAGGTACGAGGTTGAACGGAAAGGGCCACCCGGAAACTGGCCCGTGTTTCCCCGGCTTCCCTGCTGCTCCCGGAGCTGCGGGCCCAGTCCTTCGGGCTGCGCCCGAGCCGACCTGCGCCCGAGCCGACCTGCGCCCGGGCGACCCGATGACCGGGCACTCGGGGCATTGAAGAACAGGGGTGAGTGGCCTGGCCATCCACCCCTGGCCCCGCGGCGAGAGCGCCAGAACCTAGGCCAGTACGGCCTCCAGCTGGTCCACGGCCCAGTCAATCTGCGCCTTGGTGATGACCAGGGGCGGGGCCAGGCGAATGGTGTTCTCGTGGGTGTCCTTGCAGAGCATGCCGCGGTCCTTGAGGGCGTAGCAGTACTTGCGGGCGCCACCGGCCTCGGGCTTCAGCTCCACGCCGGCCCACAGGCCGATGCAGCGAACTTCCTTGAGCTTGTCCGTCTTCAGGGCACTGAGCCTCGCCTTGAAGTAGACACCCAGCTCGGCGGTCTTCTCCACCAGCTGCTCGTCCACCAGCACATCCAGCGCGGCGCTGGCCACGGCGCAGGCCAAGGGGTTGCCGCCATAGGTGGAGCCGTGGATGCCGGGGGTGAACACCTCCATCACCTCGTCGTTGGCCAGGAAGGCGCTCACGGGGTAGTAGCCGCCGCTGAGCGCCTTGCCGATGGTGATGCCATCGGGGCGAATGCCCTCGTGCTCGAAGGCGAACAGCTTGCCGGTGCGGCCCAGGCCCGACTGGATTTCATCCAGCACCAGCAGACAGTGATTCTGGTCGGCCAAGGCCCGCAGGCCCTTCAGGAAGCCCACTGGCGGAATCACCACGCCGCCCTCGCCCTGGATGGGTTCCATGAAGATGGCGCAGGTATTCTTGGTGATGGCCTGCTTCACAGCGTTGAGATCCCCGTAGGGCACGATCTTGAAGCCGGGCGTGAAGGGGCCGAACCTGCTGGTACTGTCGGGATCGGTGCTGAAGCCCACGATGGTGGTGGTGCGACCGTGGAAGTTGCCATCAGCCACGATGATCTCGGCCTTGCCGTACTCGATGCCCTTCTTGTCGTAGCCCCACTTGCGCATGCCCTTGATCGCGGTTTCTACGGCCTCGGCG
>JBBIHT010000086.1:0-7807 GCA_037446845.1 Geothrix sp.
CAAGGGCCTGCTCGCTCCGCCCCTGACTTTCCTGTACCTGCCGATCCTGGTGCTCGCCGCCTTCCGGCTGCATCCCTTCTATTCGGCCTGCCTGGTGGCGCTGCTGGCGACGCTGGCCAGTCTGGGCACCCTCGCTGGCATTGGACCCTTGAGCCCTGGCGGCTCCCTGCAACCCGCCCTGCTCACCCAACAGGCCTTTCTCGGCACCCTGGCCATCACCGGCCTGGTGCTGTCGGGCATGGTGCGGGAAAAGCAGAAGCTCGGGTCGAATCTGGTCCAGCGCAGCCGCCTCTACCGCACCCTCTCCGAGGTCAACCGGGCCATCCTCCAGGCGAAGGATCGCACCACCATGCTGGAAGTCACCTGCCAGACCCTGGTGGCCGTGGGCGGCTTCAGCATGGCCTGGGTCGGGTTCAAGGATGAAACCACCGGTCGCCTGGTGCCCCAGGCCTGGGCGGGCCCCGCGGAAGACTACCTGGAAGGCATCGTCATCCGTTGGGACGATTCACCCGAGGCCCAGGGGCCCTCCGGCCAGGCCCTTCGGGAGAACCGCGGCGTCATCTTTCCGGCCTGCCTGGCCGATCCCGCCTTCGCCCCCTGGCGCCAGGCGGCCGGAAGGCTGGGCTTCCAGACCAGCGCGGCCTTTCCCCTTCGCCGGGGCGAGTCGGTGGTGGGCGCCCTGAATGTGTACCACTCGGTGGTGGCGGCCATCGGCGCGGAGGATGGGCGGCTGCTGGAGGACCTGGCCGGGGGCCTGGGGGCGGCCCTCGAGATGCTGGACACCGAGGCCGCGCTGAAGGAATCCGAGCACCGCTTCCGGGAAACCCTGGAGCAGGTGGCATTGCTGGCGGTGACCCTGGATTGCCAGGGCACCATCGTCTTCTGCAACGACTACATGCTGCGCGTGACCGGCTGGACCCGGGAGGAGGTGCTGGGCCGCTCCTGGATGGACGCCTTCCTGCCCGCGGAAGTCCGAGCCGAGGTCGAGACCGTCTTTCTGAGTGCCATCCGGGAAGGAGCAATCCCCCAGCACTTCGAGAACGAGATCCTGACGCACGCCGGAGACCATCGGCTCGTGCGATGGAACAACACCATCCTCCGAAGCAGCGAGGGGGCCATCCTGGGCACCGTCAGCCTGGGGGAGGACATCACCGAGCAGAAGCAGGCGGAAGGGGCGCTCCGGGCCAGTGAAACCCGCATCCGGTCCGTCTTCGACCAGGCCAATGACGGCATCTACATCCTCTCCGCCGAGAACCGCTACCTCGACGCCAACCCGCGCGGGCTCGAGCTGCTGGGGTACCGCCGCGAGGAACTGCTGGCCATGACGGTGGCCGAAGTGCTCGCGCCCCACGAGGTGGCAAGGCTGGCCGTGGAACCACCCCGGATGATGTCGGGTGAACCACACTTCGCCGAATGGGAGCATGTGCGGAAGGATGGCTCGCATTTCCCAGGTGAAGTAAGCGCCCGGCGCCTGGACGACCATTCCTACCTGGCCATCCTGCGGGATCTGACCGACCGCCGGCGCTCCGAGGAGGTCATCCGCCGGTACGAGGACATCTTCCAGCATGCCGGCTGGGGCATGGTCATCGCCGACGCGCAGACGAACCTCATCACCGAGGTGAATCCCACCTTCGCCGCCATGCACGGCTACACCGTGGCGGAGATGCTGGGCCTGCCCCTGGCCGAGACCTTCACCCCCGAGGCGCGGGCAGAGCTGCCCGCCCATGCCCGGCTGGTGAACGAACGGGGCCACCTTGTCTACGAATCGGAGCACCTCCGCAAGGATGGCTCCCGCTTCCCCTGCCGGGCGGAGGTAACGGCCTACAAGGATGCCTCGGGCAAGGTGCTCTTCCGGGCCGCCACCTTCGAGGACATCACCACCCGCAAACAGGCGGAAGAAGCTCTGGCCCAGCGGGCCGGGCAGCTGGCGGCCCTCAACGATCTGGGCCACAGCATCAGCGGAAGCAATCTGGAACCCCGGGGATTGGCCCAGGCCGCCCTGGCCCGGATCGTGGAGGTGCTGGCGCCGGACCTGGCCCTGTTCTTCCTGCGGGACGGGGAGGAACTCCAGCTGCTGCAGGCGGCCACGGGCCCCGCCCACCTCCAGCACGACACCACGCCCATCCATTGCCTGGGCCATTGCCTTTGCGGCCTGGCGGCCCGGGATGGCCGCTCCCTCTTCGCGCTGGACATCAAGACGGATCCCCGCTGCACCTGGGAGGAATGCAAGCGGGCCGGGGTAAAGTCCTTCGCGGTCCTGCCCCTCAAGAGCGGCGATGCCACCATCGGCGTGCTGGGGCTGGCCTCGGCCACCACCCGGGACTTCGAGCTGAAGGCCGACTTCCTGGAGACCCTGGCCTCCCAGGTGGCGGTCGCCCTGCAGAACGCCCTGCTCCACCAGGGCCTCAAGGCCCGTGCCGCCAACCTGGAGCAGGCGGTGGAGGAGCGCACGGCCCTGTTGCGGGAAGCCAACCTGGATCTCACCCAGGCCTTGGAGCACGCCCAGATGGCCGACCGGGCCAAGTCCGCCTTCCTGGCAGCCATGTCCCACGAACTGCGCACGCCCCTCAATTCCGTCATCGGCTTCACGGGTGTGCTGCTCCAGGGCCTGGTCGGCAAGCTGCGGCCCGAACAGGAGGAGCCCCTGCGCATCGTCCAGCGCAACGGCCGCCACCTGCTGGAGCTCATCAACGATGTGCTGGATCTCTCCAAGATCGAGGCGCAGGAACTGCGGCTTTCCGACCAGCCCTTCGACCTGGTACAGGTGCTGCAGGAATCCCTGGACTCACTGGCCCCCGCCGCCGCGGCCAAGAGGCTGGCCCTGGGCAGCTCCTTTGGCGTATCCACCCTGCCCTTCAGGGGTGATCGCCGCCGCCTTTCCCAGATCCTGCTGAACCTGCTCTCCAATGCCGTGAAGTTCACCGAGCACGGGAGCGTCACCCTGGCGCTGGCGCTGGAAGGCGACGGGGTGCGCATCGCCGTGCAGGACACGGGGCCGGGCATCGCCCCCGGGGACCTGACCCGCCTCTTCAGGGCCTTCGAGCAGCTGGATTCGGGCCTTGCGCGGCACAAGGAGGGCACGGGCCTGGGCCTGGCCCTCAGCCTGCGGCTTGCAAGACTCATGAATGGGGATATCGTGGTGGCAAGCCGACTCCACCACGGAAGCACCTTCACCTTGATCCTGCCCGTGGTCCCGCCGACCGGGAGGATGGTCGCTACCTCATGAAACGCATCCTGGTGATCGAGGACAACCCGGACAATCTCAAGCTGGTGGACATGCTTCTGCGCCCGCTGCAGGTGCAGATCCAGACCGCGCCGGATGGCCCCGCGGGCATCGCTGCCGCCCAGGCGAATGCCTTCGATCTCATCCTGCTGGATATCCAGTTGCCGGGCATGGATGGCTACCAAGTGGCCCGGGCCCTGCGGGCCCTGCCCGGAGGCGCCCTCACCCCCATCATGGCGGTCACCAGCTACGCCATGGCCGGGGACCGGGAGCGGGCCATGCTGGCGGGTTTCACCGATTATCTGGAGAAGCCCCTCGATCCGGATACCTTCGCCGACCGAGTGTTGGCGCACATCTAGCCCTTCCTGAACCTGGCCCGGAGGGGCCAGTATGGTTTCGGAGCACGACATGCGCATCCTGCTGGTGGATGACAACGATGCCAACCTGAGCCTGCTGCGGATCCTGCTGGAGAGCGAAGGCCACGACATCCTGCTGGCCTCCAACGGCGAGGAGGCCCTGCTGCGGGCGCGGGAAGCCCGGCCGGGCATGGTGATCTCGGACATTCTCATGCCGGTCATGGATGGCTACGCCCTGTGCCGGGCCTGGATGAAGGACCCGCTGCTGAAAGCCGTCCCCTTCGTGTTCTACACCGCCACCTATCGCACCGAAGAGGATGAAGCCCTGGCCCGTTCCTTGGGCGCCTTCGAGTTCCTGCGCAAGCCCCTGGAGCCGGAAGCCTTCCTTGAACAGGTGCGGGCGGTGATGGAGAAGATCCATTCCGGCCTGGTGAACCCGGCCCCCACGGAACACCTGGAGGAGCGGGCCTACCTGAGACTGTACAACGAGCGCCTGGTGCAGAAACTGGATCACCGCAACGCGGTCATGGCCGACCAGCTGGCCGCCCTGAAGGAAGCGGAGGCCCGGCTGCGCCTCAAGGGGGCGGCCCTGGAGGCCGCCGCCAACGGCATCATGATGACGGACCTGGCCGGCACCATCCTCTGGGTAAATCAGGCCTTCCTCGCTATGACGGGGTACCAGACGAGTGACCTGCTGGGGGTGAACGCCCGCATCCTGCGGTCCGGGGTGCATCCGCCTGAGTTCTACCAGGAGCTTTGGACCACCATCCTGGCGGGCAAGACCTGGCGCCGGGAGATGGTGAACCGCCGCAAGGACGGCACCCTCCGCACCTTCCAGAACGCCATCACGCCCCTCCTGGATGACAAGGGTCTCCCCACCCACTTCATCGCCATCTCCGATGACATCACGGAACAAAAGCGCACGGAAGCCGAGCTGCGGCAGGCCCAGAAGATGGACGCCGTGGGCCGCCTGGCAGGGGGTGTGGCCCACGACTACAACAACATGCTGAACATCATTCTTCTCAACACCGAGCTGCTGTTCATGGCCCGCGATCTCACCGATGCCCAGCAGAAGCATGTGCTGGAAATCGAGAACGCGGCCCGCCGCTCCGCCGAGCTCACCCGGCAGCTGCTGGCCTTCTCCCGCAAGCAGCTGGCCCAACCCCAGCGGATCGCCCTCAACGAGGTGGTGGCCGAATGCCAGAAGATGCTGGAGCGACTGATCCCCGGGGATGTGGAGCTGTCCTTCACGCCTGCGCCGGACCTCTGGACCGTCGTCATGGATCCCTCCCAGATCAACCAGATCCTGTTGAATCTGGTGGTCAATTCCAGGGATGCCATCGCGGGGGCTGGCGCCATCACCATCGAGACCTCCAACACCCGGCTGGATGCCGGCTCTCCGCTACTGCGGGAGGGCCCGGACCCTGGGGACTTCGTCCTGCTGTCTGTGAGCGACACGGGTGCGGGGATGAGTGCCACCACCCTGGATCACATCTTCGAGCCCTTCTTCACCACCAAGGGGGTGGGCAAGGGGACTGGCCTGGGACTGTCCACGGTGTACGGCATCGTGAAGCAGAACCACGGCGCCATCACGGCCTACAGCCAGGAAGGCCTGGGCACCACCCTGAAAATCTACCTGCCCCGCTGCCAGGAGGGCCCGGTCGCCCAGGCGGTGGAGGTACCTGAGGTGCCGGCCAGGGGCACGGAGACCATCCTGCTGGCCGAGGATGAAGCCCTGCGCAGCACCGTGCAGCAGGCCCTGATAGGCCTGGGCTACCGGGTGCTCACCGGCCCGGACCCCATGGCCGTGTTCGAGCTGGCGGAGCGCCACCCGGAGCCCATCCATCTTCTGCTGACGGATGTGGTGATGTCTGGCCTCAATGGCAAGGAATTGCAGCAGCGCCTCAGCCAGCTCAAGCCTGGCCTCAAGATTCTCTACATGTCCGGGTACACCGCGGAGATCATCGCCAAGCGGGGACTGGTGGCCAAACACACCCACTTCCTCCAAAAGCCCTTCCGCATTCTTGACCTGGCTCGCAAGGTGCGCGAGGCGCTGGATTCCTAGCCAACATTTTGGTCCTGTTCCCCGGCACGCCGCCCAGTAGGATGAGGCATGCGACCCGCTGCCTTCCTCTCCCTCGTCTGCCTGGCCGCCCTGGGCCTGGGGGCCCAGACCCCTCCCGATTCCCTGGGCGCCGCTGCGGAGCGCTTCCGCACCGAAGCCTTCCGCACCCGCACGGCCTATGCGGACCTGGCCTGGCTTTGCGATCGTATCGGCGCCCGTCTCAGTGGTTCGCCCCAGCTGGAGCAGGCCATCACCTGGGCCCAGGGGCGCATGAAGGAGGCCGGGCTGGTGAATGTCCATGCGGAGCCGGTCAGGGTGCCCCACTGGGTGAGGGGCCGTGAATCCGCCGAGTTGCTGCTGCCTGCCCGCCAGCGAGTGAACCTCCTGGGGCTGGGCGGCAGCGTGGGCACGCCCCAGGGCGGGCTCACGGCCGAGGTGGTGGTGGTGGATTCCTTCGAGGCCCTGGACCAGCTGGGCCCCGCCGTGAAAGGGAAGATCGTCCTTTTCGATGTGCCCTTCAGGGGCTATGGCCATACCGTGGTCTATCGCCATGACGGTGCCGCCAGGGCCGCGAAATGGGGCGCCGTGGCGGCCCTGGTGCGCTCCGTGGGCCCAGTGAGCCTGGACACGCCCCACACCGGCGCCATGGACTATGATCCAGCCCAGCCGAAGATCCCCACGGCCGCCATCACCATCGAGTCGGCCAGCCAGATGCACCGCATGCAACTGCGCGGGGAACGGATCCAGCTGCACCTTGAAATGGGCGCCCGGACGCTGCCGGATGCGCCCTCGGCGAATGTGGTGGGGGAGATCCCCGGCACCGATCAGGCGGCGGAAGTGGTGCTGCTCACGGGTCACCTGGACAGTTGGGATGTGGGCCAGGGCGCCCAGGATGACGGCGCGGGCACGGTCATCGCCCTGGAAGCCGCGCGCATGATCCGGCACCTGGGATTCAAACCCCGTCGGACCCTGCGGGTGGTGCTCTGGACCAACGAGGAGAACGGCCTGCGCGGCGGCAGGGCCTACCGGGATGCCCACCGCGCCGAGCTGGGGCAAATCATCGCGGCCCTCGAATCGGATTCCGGCAGCGAAAAGGTGAAGTCCATGGACCTGGACCTGCGCAAGGCCACTCCCGAAGCCAGGGAACGGGCTCTGGGCGCCCTGCGGAGCGTGGGCGAGGTGCTGGACCCCTACGGCGTGTCCTTCCGCCTTGGCGGCTCCGGTGCCGATGTGAGCCCCATGGTGGCCGAAGGCGTCCCCGGCATCGGCGTGGAACACGCGGCCACCCACTACTTCGATATCCTGGACAAGGTGAACCCCGACGACCTGGCCTTCAATGCCGCCGCGCTTGCCACCTTCGCCTATGCCCTGGCCATGTCCGAGGTGAATTTCCGGTAGGGTGTTTGAACGGGCGGGCGTTGGCGGGCCAGAACCACACCAGGCCTTAACGGCTTCACATTAACGATTCATGGGTAAATAATAGGAGCCGATTGGTTCCATACCCAGGAGTCTCCTTTGCCCATCAACTCCGTCCCCACCCACATCCCACCTGCGCCCAGAAGGACCACGACCTGTCTGATTCTTGCGATGGGCTTGCTGGCCACGGGCCTGTTCGCCGGTTCAGTGCGGGGTTCCAAGCATGACCTGAGCACCAACTACGATCCTGTTTCGCAGCAGGTTTGCATGTACTGCCATACGGCTCATAACGCCAACACGACCCTGACGGGGATTAATGCCCCCCTCTGGAACCGGGTCATTGACCGCACCAAAACCTTCACCGTATATAGCAGCCCCACCCTGGTGAACCAGGCGGGCAATCCCAATGGCTCCATCTCGGTGCTGTGCCTCGGTTGCCATGACGGGACACTCTCCAGCGCCGTGGCCTATGGCATCTCCTTCGATGACAAGCACGAAGTCATCAACGGCGCCCACCTTGGCCAGAAGGAGGAGTGGGCCAATTGCGACAGGTGTCACCAGAACATCGGGGGCCAAGAGCGTTGGTGGGTGGGCCAGGACCTCAGCACCATGCATCCCATCCGCATTGCCTACCCCACCGCTGATCAGAGCGCCATGTTCAATCCCCCCCCAGATCGCAACAAGGGCTGGTCGGATGTGAAACTCTTCGGCGGCAAAGTGGAATGCCCCACCTGCCACGCGGTGCAT
>JBBIHT010000087.1:0-7775 GCA_037446845.1 Geothrix sp.
TCTGGGACTGGCGGAGGTGGAACTCCAGGTGGCGCCGCTGGGTGGCTTCCTGCTCTCGCAGGGTCACATCCCGAGCCAGGAACAGGGCCTGGGGCGTACCGCCGCGGGCTGTTCGTACCAGCGCGGCCTTGGCCTCGAAGGACCGCCAGCTTCCATCCTTGTGGCGCAGGCGGTAGGACAGGTCCAGGGTGTGGCCATCCCGGAACAGGGTTTCCAGGGCGGCCGCCACCCGGGCCTGGTCGTCCAGATCCATCAGGCCCGTGGTGGGAATATCGGCCAGCTCCGTTTCGGTGTAGCCCAGGACCGCCTGGTAGGAAGGGCTGGTGTACAGGCGCTTGCCATGGGCATCCACCAGGGCCAGCAGGTCCACCAGGTTGCCGGTGATGACATCCAGCAGGGCCTGGCGTTCGGACAACTCGTGGACCATGTCCCGCTGGGCCGTCACATCCACCAGTACACCCAGCAGGCCTGTGACCAGCCCCTGGGCGTCCCGCAGGGTTTCGCGGAAGCAGAGCAGATCCTTGCGGGCCCCTTCGCCGGTGGGCCACTGGGCCGTGCAGGCCTGGGGTGGGGGTGAAGAGAACAGGGCAGCCTCCTGCTCGAGGTGAATGAGGGTTTGGCCCGGGGGCGCCACGGCGGCCAGGGCCCGGCCCAGGAGGGCCGACTTGGGCTGCCCCAGCAGCCGCTCGAAGGCGCGGTTGCATCCCAGCAGGGTGCCCTGGCAATCCTTCCAGAACACCGGGTTGGGCAGGGCGTCCAGGAGGGTCGCGAGGAACTGCGCCTGGGCCTGGGCTTCCGCCCCCAGGGTGGCGAGGCGCGCCGCGGCGGCCCGGGCCCCCCGGAGGGCGGCCAGTTCCCGCCGCAGGACGGGCAACAGCAGGCCCGGGGTGGTGACATCCCGGGCGCCCGCCTGGAGTGCCGCCAGGGCGAAGCGCTCCGCGGGATGCTCGGAGAGGACCAGGCATAGGGGAGCCGAGGGCAGGGCCTGGAGCCGAGTCAGGAGGTCCAGCACCTCCGCTTCCGGCCGTCCGGCATCCACCACCACCAGATCCCACTCTGGTCCGAGCCAAGCCAGGTCAAGGGCTGGCCACGCCGTCACTGGGCTCACTTCGCATGGCTCATGCAGGGCTTGCAGGGCCTCTTCCAGGCGCTGCGCAGCGCGACTGGAATCCGCCAGGAGCAGGATTCTCAGCAAGGCCGATGGCTTCGCATTGGGCGACATGAACGGCGTTTCCCCTTTCAGCCTGGATCGGCAGGGGCCCGGTTTCATCCAAGTTTTGGTTGGGAAAAGATACCGGCATCGGCTTGGGGCTGGTAGCCCCGGTGGCCGGGGCCTACCATTTCCGTATGCTTCGCGCTCTGGGGGTGCTCGCCATGCTGGCCCTGGGGGGATGTGACCCGCCACCTGTTCCGGTTTCCCCCGGGGAGGCCGGGGAGCGGCGGCGCATGGTCCAGGAGCAGATCCTGGCGCGGGGGCTCACCCATTCCGCGGTGCTGGCGGCCCTGGAACGGGTGCCTCGCCAGGCCTTTGTACCCCCGGAGTACCGCCCGCAGGCCTGCGACGACACGCCCCTGCCCATCGGCCTGGGCCAGACCATCTCCCAGCCCTATATCGTAGCGTTCATGAGCGCCACGCTGGATCCGAGGCCCGGCCAGCGCATCCTGGAGATTGGCACCGGCTCGGGCTACCAGGCGGCGGTGCTCGCCGAACTGGGGGCGGAGGTCCACAGCGTGGAGCTGTTGGAACCCCTGGCCCGGCGCGCCCAGGCGGATCTGGCGAGGCTGGGCTACGGGCGGGTGCAGGTGCACCTGGGCGATGGCCACCTGGGCTGGCCCCCGGCCGCGCCCTACGATGGCATCCTGGTCACCTGTGCCACGGAAGCCGTGCCACCGGCCCTCGTCGCGCAACTGAAGCCGGGGGGTCGTCTGGTTGTCCCCGTGGGCCCCCAGGCCGGTGTGCAGGAGCTGTACCTGCTCCGCAAAACCACCCAGGGCCTGGAGACCCAGGCCATCCTGCCCGTGCGGTTCGTACCCATAGCCAAGGAGCGGTAGTGCCCGCAGGCCAGGAGGCTGGCGGTCCTGGAAAAGATGTTCGTCGCTCAGGGATCTGGAATGCCGGCCGCTAGGGCCGCAGGGCCTCCAAGAGGGTCTCGATGGGCATGCGCTTCTTGTAGTCCGCTTCCACCTGGGCCAGCTTCACGATGCCGTCCCGGCCGATGAGGTAGGTGGCGGGCATGGGCAGCTCGTGGCTGGCATCGCCGTTGGCCTTTTCCAGCTCGATGCCGAACTGTCGGTAAATGGGCACCACGGCATCCGGCAGGCGGAAAACCAGACCATAGCTTCGGGCCACCTGGTTGCCCATATCGCTCAGCACCGGGAAGTCGAGGGCATCCTTTTCCGCGGTGGTCGCGGTGGCATCTGGTGTCTGGGGAGAAACGGCCACCAGTTCGGCCCCTGCCGCCCGCAGCTGGGCCAGGTGCGCCTGGTAGCTCTTGAGCTGCAGATTGCAGAAGGGGCACCAGCCGCCGCGATAGAAGGTCAGGACCACGGGCCCCTTCTTCAGAAGCTCAGACAGTCGTACCGGGCCGCCCTTGGCATCGGGCAAGGTGAAGTCGGGGGCCCTTTGCCCCTGGTGGATGGCCCGCTGGGCTTGACCCGTTTGCTCGAGCTCCTGGGTGGCCTTGGCCAGGATGGCCCGGGGATCGGGGGTGCCAGCCGGACCAGTCGCTTGGGCCGCGAGGCCAGTGGCACCCAGGAGGACCAGGGGAAGCAGGAGGTGGCGCGACAGCGGCATGGGAACTCCAGGGCGTGGTGCTGCGAGAAGGAAGCAAGCCTTGGATGGGCCAGGCGGTCCACCCGTGACACCCGCCGATAAAAACCGGGGAAGAACCTCACAATTTTTGGAATGAATCTCATCCTGCAGGCATCCATCTGGATACCGCTTGCCGCAGGCAGCGGGGCGGCGGTTAGGATAATTCCTCTGGCCCCTGTCTTCTCTCTCTCGGTTTACCCCAGGCCCCCTCGGGCTTGTTCGCGGCGCGGGCCGCACGGAGGTTTCATGAGCAAGATGACCCAGATCGCCACTCTGTTCGCGGCCGGCTCCTTCCTGGCTGCCACGGCCACCCCCCTGGGCGCGAGCCCCGTGGCCACGGCCGCCAGTTCCACGGCGGCCCTGGAAGCTGCCGGTTCCTGCGGGGCCGGTTCCTGCGGCGGCAAGGACGCCAAGGCCGACAAGGACAAGAAGGCCGGCGACACCAAGAAGGCCACCAAGAAGGGTGCCAAGGAAGGTTCCTGCGGGGCCGGTTCCTGCGGCGGCAAGATGAAGAAGGGTGAGAAGAAGGCCGAAGCCCCCGCCAAGGAAGCCGAAGCCCCCGCCAAGCACTAGGCGCTGGATGTGACCCCACCCCGGAGGGCCTGGGCCTTCCGGGGTTTCCGTTGATTGAGGATTGTCATGGATTCTCCTTCGGGCCCAGGGCCCTCCGGCGCAGAGCTGCCAGCATCCGACTATTTCTCCGTGCAGATGCACCTGCTGCACGAATGCAACCTCCGCTGTGCCCACTGCTACGATGCCCACCACGGCGCCCTGCGCATGCCCGAAACCGCCGAGATCAAGCGACGCCTGGATGCCATCTATGCCTTCGGAGCCAGCGAGGGGGTGGTGCCCGACATGCATCTATCCGGCGGCGAACCCACAGTGAGGCCCGATCTGGTGGAGCTGGTGGACTACATCTTCACCCAGAAGGGAGGGGATGCCCTGCTCTTCACCAACGGCACCCGGTGGTCACCGCGCCTGGCCCGGGATCTCTACCTGGCGGGGCTGCGCTTCGTGCAGATCAGCCTGGAGGGACCCGAAACTCTGACCGACCGGGTGCGGGGCCAGGGCGTGTTCCAGCAGGCCACCGCCACCTTGCGGATGCTGCGGGAGATGGGGTTCAGCCTGACGGTGAGCACCACCATCACGGCCTTGAATATCCAGGAACTGGAACACTTCGTGGCCTCGCTGGATCCGCTGGGCATCCACTTCCACCTGCGGGAAGTGTTTCCCGTGGGTGCCGGGGCGGATCTGCTGCAGATCACCCCGGACCAGCGTCGGGCACTCGCCCGCTGGGCCATCGCCTACGAGGGGGACTCCACCCTCGGCATGGAGGATCCCGTCCACTGTTCGGTGGACCCGGTCTATGCCCGTGGCCGCCGCGGTTGCGTCGCCGCCCGCAACCACTTCGCCGTGGATGTGGATGGCTCCATCTATCCCTGCCGGGTGCTCGCGCACCGGGTGGGGCATGTCAACTACCTGCGAGCGGCCTGGTACCACCCCGATATGGTGCGGATCCGCAACCGGGAGTTCACGGGGCAGTGCGGCCGTTGCGAACTGAAGCTGAACTGCGGCGGTTGCCGGGTCCACGCCCAGTTGAACGGGGACCTGTTCGGCGAGGATACGAGATGCTTCGCCCAGGAACAGGGTTTGCTCCACGCGGAGGTTTCATGATGCACCAGCCCCTGCAAGGCGTGGGCCTTGGCCTGCGGCGCCCCCACCTGATCGAGGTGGCCGAGGCCCCCTGCGAGGGGGTGCCCTTCTGGGAGATCGCCCCGGAGAATGTCATTGGCGAGGGGGGACGCCTTCACCGCGCCGCCCTGGAGGTGCTGCAGCGGGATCCCATCCTCAGCCATGGACTCAGCCTGTCCCTGGGGGCTACGACCCCTGGGACCAGGACTACCTGCAAGCCCTGCGCGAATTCCTGGGCTTTATCCGTACGCCCTGGCATTCCGAGCATTTGTGCTTCACCTCGGTTTCGGGCCTGAACACCCACGAGCTGCTGCCCATCCCGTTCACCCGGTCGGCCCAGCGGCACACCATCGAGCGGGTTCGCGCCCTGCAGGACGCCCTGCCGGTACCGCTGCTCCTGGAGAACATCACCTACTACGCCGAGCTGGGCGCCGCCGAGATGCCGGAGTCGGCCTTCGTGGCAGGCGTGCTGGAAGGCGCAGACTGCGGGTGGTTGTTGGATGTGAGCAATGTCTATGTCAACAGCCTCAACTTCGGCTTCGATCCCCGGGCCTGGATCAGCGGCATGCCCCTGGACCGGGTGCGGCAGATCCATGTGGGGGGCTACGAAAAATTCGGCGAAGTGACCATTGATACCCACGGTGCGCCCATCTCGGATCCCGTCATCGAGCTGCTGCGCTGGACCCTGGCGAAGCTGGGGCGGCGGGTGCCGGTGCTGCTGGAGCGGGACCATCACCTGCAGGAGCTGCAGGCACTCCTCCTGGAGCGGGGCAAGCTCCAGGAAGCCTACGAGGAAGCCTTCGCCCGGCCCGCCCTGGAGGATTCCCATGCCTAGCCAGGAGCTTCTGCTGCAGAGGACCATGCTGGATTTCCTGGTGGAGTCCGAGGCCGGGGCTGCCTTCGCGGCGGATCCCGCCGCCTTCGGCCGCCAGCGGGGCCTGGAGCCCGCCCACGGTGCTGCCCTGCTGCGTTTCCAGGACCGCCTGCAGATCTACCGGGAGGCCTCCCGGAATGGCACCCAGGAGTTGCTGGAACAGTTCCTGCCCGTGACCCAGGCGCTGCTGGAAACCGGAGAGGCGTGGGAGCCCTGTGTCTCGGCCTTCATCGCCAGCCGCTCCCTCACCACCCCCTACTTCCGGGACATCCTTCCGGCTTTCATCCAGTGGCTGTCCCAGTCGGGCTGGGGCCGGGACGCCTGGCCCACCCTCCTGGCCCAGGCCCACTTCGAGTTCCTGGAGTTCCTGGTGGAGCGCTGGCCCGATGAGCCGCGGCCCCAGGGCCTCTCCCCTCACGCCAGCCTGGAGGCCCGGCTGCTGCTGGATCCCGCCACGCGCCTGGTGCAGTACGCCCACAGCGTGCACCTGGCCAGCCCGGACCAGCCCCTGGCCCCCGCCACGCCCGTGGCCCTGCTGGCCCACCGGGATGGGGAAGGCGTGTTCCACGCCCTGGCCGTGACGGAATCCACCGCCGCCCTGCTGGCGAAGGGTCAGGAAGTCCCCCTGGGCGAGGCCCTGGCCGCCCTGGGCCTCGCTGATGCCGGGGCCGCCCTGGACCTCCTGCAATCCCTCGCCGACCAGGAGGCGCTGTGGGGCTTCCGGCCTTCCCCGTAGTGCGGGCCCCGGGGTTTCCTGGAACGGGAAACCGCGATCGTTCACCCCAGTGTCATCGCCCTCACCGAGGATCCGTTGATCCTCCTCCCTCTTGAAGGAGCCCCTCCATGCGTTTGACCCCGGTATTCCTGCCCGCCCTCCTGCTGCTTTCGCCTCTGATGGCAGGCCCCAAGGTGTTCACCCCGGATACCAACCACTCGATTCTTGGGTTCAGGGCTTCCACCTTCTTGTTCGATGTCCCGGGCCGCTTCGAGAAGTACCAGGTGGCCATCCAGGGCGACCCCGCGGACCTGTCCTCCGTGAACATCCGCGTGGAACTGGTGACGAAGTCCCTGAACACCGCCAACAAGATGCGGGATGACCATCTGCGCACGGCCGATTTCTTTGATGCCGCGAAGTACCCCAAGATCGTGTTCACCTCCGAGAAGGCCTGGCGCCAGGGCGAGGCGGTGGTGGTGCAGGGCAACCTGGATATGCACGGAGTGGTGAAGCCTCTGCAGATCTCCTTCACTGAGGCCAAGGGACTGAACGGAGCTGGCATGGAAACCTGGGCCTACAAGGCAGCCCTGCCCATCAGCCGCAAGGACTTCGGCATCGGCGCCGATAGCGTGGCCGCCAAGATCAGTCTCAAGGACGAAGTGGACCTCAACCTCATGCTGGTGGGCTTCTTCAACGATGCCCCGGCCCCCGCCCAGAAGGCCACCAAGGGCAAGAAGAAGTAGCCGGACTCGACCTGTCCCCACCGGGTTGCCAGGACGGGGATCCGGTGGGTGCGGGCGTACCGGGTTCGGGTGGGCCTGGCCCAGCCGGCCTCATCCCGGCGATGGTCCCCCTGGCGGCATCCGGAAGGACTCCGGGGTAGGTTTGGAGGGTGAAGGGAGAAGCTGTGGTGAGGTCTGTGGCCCTGATCGGGTGGCTCGGGTTGGTCCTGCTCCCGGGATGCCGGGGACCCGTCGGGACCGTGCGCCCGGTGTTGTGGCATGGTGGGCCTCCACCCATCAGCGAGCCGGGGGACCGGTTCACGGTTCGGGTGGTCGAGCTGGATGAGCGGGGTGCGGCCAAGGATCCCTCCCAGCTCGAGTCGGTTCACCAGGCCGCCCTCCGCGCCGACGATATCTTCTTATTCGTCCATGGTTGGCGGCGGGATGCCCTAACCCAGCTCCAGTGCGAGCAGTGGGTGGACCCCGCCATTCCCTGCTGCATCGGGAAGAAGGGGGATGTCTTCACTTTCTTCCTGACCATCAAGAATCAGGTAAAGGACAAGCAGGTATCCCTTCGCCTGGAGGCCGATGAGGATGCTCCCAACTACCGGCGCATTCCCAACGGCTTCGAGGTGCTGGAAATGACCCCCATCCAGCGCACGCCTCTCAGGGTGGGCGAGACGGTGGTGGTCAAGATCGTCATCCGTTTGAACACCGACCAGTGGCAGGAGATCAAGGTCCACACCCTCACCCACTCGGGGCAGCGGATTGACCATGTGTGCTCGGACTACCTGAGCTTCAACGATCCCGAGGCGAAGCAAGGGGCCAACACCACGCACAAATGACGCCGCACTGGGCCCCTCCTGGTCCTGGCGCTCGTTCGGAGATGCGGAGATCGCCTGAAGGGGCGGGTGGGATTGTGTGGGGTGGGATTCGAACGGCACCCGGCTGCGCCGGGTG
>JBBIHT010000088.1:0-7765 GCA_037446845.1 Geothrix sp.
GCCGAAATCCTCCGGGGTGAACTGGGGCAGGGTCCCGATGGGGGTCAGCACGAAACTGCCTCCCTTGACCTTCTCGATGGCCGCGGTGCTCATGGTGTTGTCCTCCAGATTGGGTAGGGTTCACGATGGGTTCCCGGCGGAGTCTTGGCTAGCCTCTACCTTCGGTCAATGCTGTCCAGGGGAGCGAGCGCCAGGCACAGGCTTGCCTGCTGCGGTTGCGATGTCCCTCCGGCCCCCCCCACTCCACGCCCTGGGCGGGCCCGCGCTCGTCGTTGAAGGGGCCGATGCTCTGCGGCAGGGACCGCCAGTCTGTTTGAATGGAGGTGGAGGATTCGCATGCCCGAGGGGAAACAGGTGCAGCTGATGTTCTCGGCCATCGCCGGGAAGTACGATTTGCTGAATCATGTGCTGTCGGGGGGCGTGGATTTCTACTGGTGGGCGCGCATGGCCAGGGCCAGTGGTGCCGCTCCCGGGAAGCGCATCCTCGATGTGGCGGCCGGTACGGGCGATTCCTCCCTGGCGCTGGCCCGACGGGGTGCGGATGTGATCAGCACAGACTTCACCCATGCCATGCTCCGGCTGGGCCCCGCCAAGTTTGCCCGCAAGGGCCTGGCTGGCCGCATTTGGGCCTCCAGCGGCGCGGATGCCCAGCGGTTGCCTTTCAAGGCGGCGAGCTTCGACGGCATCACCATCTGCTATGGCATCCGCAATGTGGAGCATCGCGCCCAAGCCTTTGCGGAGTTCCTGCGCGTGCTCAAACCGGGAGGCCAGCTGACGATCCTGGAATTCAGCCGGCCCGTGCTCCCTGGCCTTCGGGCGATCTACGACTGGTACAGCCGCCGCGTGCTGCCCCGGATCGGCGCTTGGATCAGTGGAGACCGCTCCGCATACGCCTACCTGCCCGCCAGCATCCGGGCCTTCCCGGACCAGGCCGCCCTGGCTGCCGAGCTGAGGGAGGCTGGGTTCCGGGAAGTACGGTGGACCAATCTCACCGGCGGCATCGTGGCCCTGCACCAGGGCTGGAAGTAGCTGGATCAGCCGCGGTGGCGCTCCTCTACCATCTGATCGATGATCCGAAGCACTTCCTCGCTGGCCCGCTCGGTGGCTTCGAAGTGGCCCAGGATCCTATTCTGCAAATCTGCATCCTTTTCCCAGTCCTGTCCAAGCAGCTGCACGGCTTGTTGAACCTGGTCGTGGACCCGGGCATGGGGGGCTTCCAGGCGCGGGTAGGAGGGCACGACGGAATACAGCTCCGCGCCCTTGCCTTCGTAGTACCACTTGCCCATGCGGCAGCCATGGTGGTTGGTCGTCACAGCCTGGGCTGAGACGATGAAATCGTCCTCCGCCATGACCTTTTCGCGCCGGGTGGGTTGGGGCCGGACAGGCATTGGGGGGGATCTCCGAATCCTGACCCATCGGGTGGCCGGGACTGGAGCTTGAGATTTGTCGCGGCCCGCTCCTGGGGGCTACTGGACTTAGACCACGCTGAGCGGGTAGCGGCCCTGCTCGGCCAAGGTGGTCGCGATCCGGGATCGCAGCAGGGACAGGGGCACCGGGGCGGGTGCCTGCAGGGCCAGCAGCTCGGCGAGCAAGGCATCCAGCGCGGCGCCGGTGGCCAGCTCCCCGGCCAGCATACGGGCCTCGGCCTGGATGCGGTTCCAGGATTCCTGGGCGTAGACCTCAGCTAGATCCTGGGCCAGGGCGGCCCAGCGATGACCGGCCTCGCCCAGCTTGCCAGCGCGGACAGCGGCGGATTCCAGGGCGTAGAGCTCCAGCAGCAGGTTGCTGATGTGGGCGGTGGCCTCTTGATTCTCGAGGATCTTCGGGCCCTGGGTGGCCTGGGCCTGGGCGATGACTTTCAGTGCTCTGGCCTTGGCCAAGGCCACGGTGCGGAGGAGTCCCCCCTCTGGCAGCACCGCCGGCTCTGCAGCGGCTGCGGCCAGGGGGTGGCCCTCGGCACCTCCGCAGCGTTTGAAAAAGGTGCCGGCGATGAGCAGGCGGTTGATCTCGTTGGTGCCCTCGAAAATACGGTTGATGCGGCAGTCGCGGTAGATCTTCTCGGCGGGGTATTCGGCGCTGAAACCGGCGCCGCCAAAGGTCTGCACCGCGTCATCGGCCGTGGCCCAGAGGGCCTCGCTGCCCCAGACCTTGGTGATGGAGGCCTCCAGGGCGTACTCCTCGATCGCCTTCATCTTGGCGGCGCCACCGTTGTCCGTGTCCCAGCCGATGCGCCCCAGGGCATCGTCCAGATAGCCGATGGTGCGGTAGTTCATGCTTTCGCCCACGAAGATCCGCACGGCCATGTTGGCCAGTTTCTGCTGGATGAGGCCGAAGGAGGCGATGGGGCGCCCGAACTGAGTGCGCTCCCCGGCGTACTTGATGGTGTATTCCAGCACGCGCTTGCCGGCTCCCGCGGCGCTGGCCCCCAGCTTGAATCGGCCGATGTTCAGGATGCCGAAGGCGATGCGCGCCCCCTTGCCCTTGCCGCCCAGGAGACGGTCCTCAGGGATGCGGCAGTTCTCCAGGATCACCAGCCGAGTGGAGCTGCCCTTGATGCCCATTTTCTTCTCTTCGGCACCGGTGCTCACGCCGGGATCGGTGCGTTCCACGAGGAAGGCGCTGAAGTGAGTGCCGCCGATCTTGGCGAACACCACGAACAGATCGGCGAAGCCCGCGTTGGTGATCCAGGCCTTGGTGCCGTTCAGCACCCAGTGGCCGTCCTCCAGCACGGCGGTGGTCTTGGCGCCCAGGGCGTCCGAGCCGCTCCCGGTCTCGGTCAAGGCGTAGGCCGCCACCCACTCGCCGCTGGCGAGCCGGGGCAGGTACTTCGCCTTCTGTTCGTGGGTGCCGAAGTAGACGATGGGCAGGGTGCCGATGCTGGTGTGGGCACCGTACGAGGTGGAGAAGCTGGCCTGCCGCGCCATCTGCTCCAGCACCAGCAGGGCGGTTTTCTTGTCGAGGTCCAGGCCACCGTAGGCCTCGGGAATCTCGATGCCGAGGATGCCGAGCTCCCCC
Organism: Geothrix sp.; assembly: GCA_037446845.1. Classification (GTDB taxonomy): domain Bacteria; phylum Acidobacteriota; class Holophagae; order Holophagales; family Holophagaceae; genus Geothrix. The sequence continues at coordinate 3,016 of JBBIHT010000088.1, forward strand.
GCCTTGGCAAGCAGGTGGCGGGTGAGCGCCGGATCGAGGTGATCAATGGCTGTGTCATTCGGGAGGATCTCGCCGTCCACGAAGTCCCGGGCGGCCCCGGCGATGGCGCGAGCCTCCTCGTCAAGCTCCTCGGGGGTGAACTGAGGCAGGACGCCTGCCGGATGGAACATGAAGCTGCTGCCGCGCGCAGGCTGGGAATCGGTCAGGGCCATGGGGGCCTCCCGATCAGGATCATCTACCCGTCGTCAGGCCGGCTCCAGGGCTTTTGAGGAGATCCAGGTCACAAAAGTTGCCTCAGACCATCCGCCGCTGGGCCTTGGGATGGCGCAGGACCACTTCCCGGACCCGCTCGATCCAGGCCGGCTGGGCGCCCGGTGCCAGGCGCTCGTGGGTGATGTTGCGCTCGGCCAGGAGCTTGTCCACCAGCTGGTCCACGGCCTCGGCGAAGAAGGTGTCCGTGTCGCGGACGCTGCCAGGTGGCCGCTGAAGGGCACCTTGAACAGCAGGTCGTAGCTTTTCATCCAATGGTGCATGAACCGCTCGATGGGCAGCTGCCTTCCGCAGGCCAGCATCAGGTAGGCGTAGTTGTCCAGCACACTGCGGTCGCAGACCACCACATCATTCTGATGGGCGGCGCGGATCTCCTCGGCCATCTGGGTGAAGAAGATCCAGGACTGGGCGTCGAGAGAGGTCTTCTGGTTGATGGGAAGGGGCGAGAGGCGCGCCACCTCCTTGACGATGTCCACATGGATGCCTTCGCGCTTGAGGACGGCGGCCAGCTCGAAGCAGAGCGTGGTCTTGCCCACGCCGTGGGTACCGATGAAGGCAACTTTCACGATGCCTCCGAGGGGGGCTTGCGGGCGCGCCGTTCGAGCATTTCGCTGCGAAGCTCCTGGGCACAATCGGGACAGACGCCGTGGGTGAAGGTGGCCTCGGTGTGGTCGGACAGATACGACTCGATGCTGTTCCAGTAGCCGCGGTCATCCCGCACCTTCTTGCAGTTTGCGCAGATGGGGAGCAGGCCAGACAGGCTCTTGATCTCGGAGAGCGCCTGGGTGAGCTGGGTGATCAAGTGGTCCCGTTCTGCGGCCAGCCGGGCCCGTTCGGTGATGTCCCGGGTCACCCCGTGGAACCCGAGGAAGTGCCCATGGTCGTCCCAGAGGGCCCGGACGCGGACCTCGGCCCGGATGAGCTGGCCATCCTTCCTGGGCAGGTCGAGCTCGCACTGTTCGCTCTCGAAGCGCTGGATTCCAGTTGAGGCAGCCTGGACGCGCTCCAGGAGGGCCCTCAACGGTTGGGCCCCCTGGCCCTGGCGGTCGGGATCATAGAAGGTGCTGCCAAGCAGCTCTTCCGGCTTGAAACCTCGTTGTGAGTGGATGGAGGGGCTGATGTAGGTGAGGCGGCCCGCAGCATCGGCGGTCCAGATCACATCCAGGGCGTTCTCGGTGATGAGGCGGAACTTGGCTTCCTGCTGCTCGAGAAGGCCCCGGGCGATCTGCTGGCGGCGCCAGGCGACCATGGCCAGCCCCGCGCTGCCGCTGGACAGGGCCAGGAGGGCCAGCACCGCTGCGCCGGAGAGAACCGCCTCCTGGTACCAGCCCTGGAGGTACTCGGATTGGGCCAGACCCACCAGGATGTAGAAACGGGGGTCGGCCACCCGGTGGAAGGTGTAGGTGCGGGTCTCGCCGTCCAGCACGGAGTGGGTGGTGAAATGGCTCACGGTCCGGTGGGTTCGCACCGCGGCCAGGTAGTCGCCGGTGATGCGATCGTCGCCGATGGCCAGTGCCTGCCCCTCTGGGCTTGGATACCGGCCCAGCAGTTCCAGATCGGCTCCCCGGAGGGAGATGGAACCGTGGGTCCCGATGTCCACCTGCGCCAGTTCCTGGGTGAGCCGTTCCAGGGTGATGGTGGCGAATACCGTGCCCAGGAAGTCCCCGTTGTCCTTCTCCAGCCGCCGGGCGAGGGTGAGGACCCAGGCACCGTTCTGGCCATCCCGGCTTGGCCTGGAAATGAACAGACCCGCCTGGGGGTGGCCTTTCAGGTGCCGGAAGAAAGGGTGATCCACCAGGTGAATGTCCGGGCCCGCCTTGGGGTTGCCGGCCTGCCCCGGCCAGCCCTCCGCATCGGTGGTCCGCAAAGTGTCGAGCAGGGAAATGCGCTTGAAATTGCTCTGGATGTGCGAGAGGAGATCGCGCTGGTCAGGACGGATGTCCTGCCGTTTCGCCTCGTCCGCGATGGTTTGAAGCACCAGGTCCACCTGGTGGATTGTGCTGACCAGGCTGCCCTCCAGCACCTGGGCCAGGTTCTGGGTGGTGACCTCGGCCCGCTCCACATGCTGTCGGTGGCTGCGGGCCAGGGTCCAGCCCGCCAGGCCCGCCACCAGCAGGTTGAACAGCACCAGCCCTCCCACCAGGGCTCGCAAGGGGCTGGAGGAAGCGGGCGTGGCTGGGGGGGGATAGGGCATCGAAACTCCGGGGATTGCGTGGGCCCGAAGGACCTATCGTCGGGAGGTGCTCGGATCTGTAGCCTGGCCTCAGATGAGGCTGCGGCCGGTCATCGCTTCCGGTTGGGGCAGGCCCAACAGGTTCAGCAGGGTGGGTGCCACATCGCTGAGGGCGCCCTCACTGCGCAGCTGGCGGGCTTCGAAGCCCAGGGCCACCAGCACGGCGGGCACGGGATTGAGCGTGTGGGCGGTGTGGGGATTGCCCCGGTCGTCCCGCATGCATTCGCAGTTGCCATGGTCGGCGGTGATGAAGAGGGCCCCCTGCCGGGCGAGGGTGGCATCCGCGATGCGGCCAACGGCTTCATCCACCGCCTCGCAGGCAGCCACCGCAGCGGCCAGATCCCCCGTGTGGCCGATCATGTCGGGATTGGCCAGGTTGCACACCAGCAGGCGGTAGGGACCTGTCTGGATGGCGGACACCAGGCCCTGACTCACGGCAGCCAGGCTCATCTCCGGCTGCAGGTCGTAGGTGGCCACCTTGGGGGAGGGCACCAGCCGCCGTTCCTCGCCCTCGTAGGGGGCCTCGCGCCCCCCGTTGAAGAAGTAGGTCACGTGGGCGTACTTCTCGGTTTCGGCGGTGCGGAACTGCGGCCAGCCCTGGGCGCTGACCAGCTCGCCCAGGATGTGGTCCAGGCTCTGGGGCGGGTAGGCCACCGTGAGGAATGGCTCCAGCTCCCGGTCATAGGCGGTGAAGGTGACGAGCCTCACCCTGGGCTGGCGCTTCGCGGCGAAGGCACTGAAGGCGGGGTTCACCAGCGCATGGCACATCTGCCGGGCGCGATCGGCGCGAAAGTTGAAGAACAGGACGCCATCGCCATCGCTGATCGGGTGGAAGGCATCCAGGCGCGTGGGCGCCACGAACTCGTCGGTTTCGCCGCGGCCATAGGCGGCGGCAAGGGCGGCCAGGGCATCGGGTGCGGTGGCGCCCTCGCCATCCACCAGGAGTTTCCAGGCCTGTTCGGTGCGCTCCCAGCGCTTGTCCCGGTCCATGGCGGTGTAGCGGCCGCACACGGAGCCCACTGTCACCAGGGGACAATCCCGCAACTGGAACAGGAGCCACTGGAGGAAGCCATCGGCGCTTTTCTGGGCGGTGTCACGGCCATCCGTGATGGCGTGGATGGTGGCGGCCACCCCCTCGGCCTGGGCCCACTGGGCCAGGGCCACCAGGTGGTTCTGGTGGCTGTGCACGCCCCCATCGCTCACCAGGCCCAGCAGGTGCAGTCGCCGCCCCGAGGCCTTGAGCTCGGCCAGCAGACGGGTGATGGCCGGATTCTCCCGGAAGGTGCCCCGGCGAATGGCGGCGTCAATACGGGTAAGCTCCTGCCAGACGACGCGCCCGGCCCCCAGGTTCATGTGCCCTACTTCGGAATTGCCGAACTGGCCTTCGGGAAGGCCCACCGCCTCGCCGCTGGTGAGGAGTTGGGTGGCCGCATAGGTCTTCCGCAGGGCGTTGAACCGGGGCATGGCCGCCACGAAGGAGGCATCAAAGGCGTTGCGGGGTCCGTCGCCGAAACCGTCGAGGATGAGCAGGGTGACGGGGCCTTGGATCATGGGCTAGGTCCTGGGGCGGAAGGCCAGCGCCTTCCTGGCCGGAAGGGAGGGCAGGACCGGGACCCACTGGGCCGGGCCGGACGCCGCGCGGCCGGTGGCGCTGGGGCGCAGGGCCACGGGTCGGGCAGCCTGATCCTTCGGCGCGGCCACTAGGGCACCTGCTCCCCATGCTGGGCGGCCAGCAGGTAGAGCACCGCCATGCGGACGGGAACGCCGTTGGTGACCTGGTCGAGGATCAGGTTGCTGGGGCCATCGGCCACTTCGCTGGTGATCTCCAGGCCCCGGTTGATGGGGCCCGGGTGGAGGACCGCCACCGTCGGCTTGGCCAGGCGCAGGCGGGCGGCGTTGAGCTGGAAGAAGCGGCTGTACTCGCCCTGGCCAGGGATGTAGGCGCCGGTGCCGCGCTCGAATTGGGCGCGGAGCATCATGATGGCGTCCTGCTGGGGAATCACCGCTTCGAAGTCGTAGCTGATCTCGACGCCGGGCCAGGTGGCTTTCAGCTCCTTGGGAACCAGGGTCGGGGGGCCCACCAGGGTGACCGTGGCCCCCATTTTGGTGAGCAGCCAAAGGTTGGATCGGACCACACGGCTGTTGCGGATATCGCCGACGATGGCGACGCGGAGGCCCTCCAGCTTCCCGAACCGCTTGCGCAGGGTGTAGGCGTCCAGCAGGGCCTGGGTGGGGTGCTCGTGGGCT
>JBBIHT010000089.1:0-7764 GCA_037446845.1 Geothrix sp.
ACATCATTGATCAACTCGAAGCCAGCCTGCTTCGCTCGGACCTTCCCCGCATCCAGCCTGGCGATACCGTCAAGGTGCACGTGAAGGTGAAGGAAGGCGAGAAAGAGCGTATCCAGCTCTTCCAGGGCATCGTCATCGGCCTCAAGGGCGGCGGCATGCGCACTTCCGTCACGGTTCGCAAGGTGGCGAGCGGTGTCGGCGTGGAGCGCATCTTCCCCCTGAACAGCCCCACCATTGACAAGCTGGAAGTGGTCAGGCACGGCAAGGTGCGCCGCGCCAAGCTCTACTTCCTCCGCGAGAAGCTGGGCAAGGCCGGTCGCCTCAAGGAACGGCGCCACGAGAGCGCCCAGTAGCTTCCGCCCCACCCTCCCAAGCAGAAGGCACCCGCACGGGTGCCTTCTGCCTGGGAGTCAACTCGAAACGGCTCCTGGGTTCCACTTGCCCCCTTTGCATCATGGAGGCACACCCATCGGCGAAGGGCTGTGGGATGATGGGCCTGTTCCTGTGCCGCTCCCCGTGGAGCGCACCCGCCCGGGAGACCCCATGAAACGCACGACCCCCCTGCTCCTTGCCCTCCTCATGGCCCCTGCCATCGCCCTGAAGGCCGAGGCTCCTCGCTACGGCGTGCAGGGCCTGGTGAACATCCCTCTGGGCGATCTGAAGGATTTCGTGGACAGCAAGCCCGGCCCCGGGGTGGGCCTTCACGGCACCTTCGACCTGAGCGATGGCCACATGCTGCGCCCCCGGGTGGATTTCAGCATTTTCCCGGAAGCCTCCTTCGCCAGCGTCAAGCAGACCGCCACCAGCCTCGGCCTGGGTGGTGACTACCTGTACTTCATCGCCGGCAAGCCCGAGGGCCTGTACCTGACCGCCGGACTCGCGGTGGTGCGCTGGTCCTTCGAGACCAAGGTGGGCGCCACCAAGGCCACCAGCGACACCACCAAGTTCGGCATCGCCGCCGGGGTGGGGTACCAGTGGAACGCCACCCTGGGCACCGAGGCCCGCTTCGTGCACTCCAGCGTGGCCAGCGGCTTCAAGGCCGATGCCCTCCAGGCGGGCGTGACCATCCGGTTCTAGGCTGCTCTGCCGTTACCCACCCCTGGACGATGCCACCGCCCTCGGCCCCCCGGAAGGCCAGGCCACGAGTCGTCTGCCCGGAACCCATTTCCCCTACCAGCATACAAAACCGTTGGGTCGTCCCACACAATCCAGGGGCGGTCTTCTGAGCGGATGTGATCGGGTTGATTCAACCAGGCACAACTCCCACGGGATGGATTCCCCCAATCTTCATATGTCGGTATCGGAGGTCACTTGCGAGCAATTGAAAAGATGGCTTGCCCTGCTGAGTGGTGTTCTGCTCGTTGGCTGTTCGGGGGGGCCCGGCCCCATATGTCGCTGATCCCATTTCTGCCCTCCCCCATGTCAAAAAAGTTGCTGGTGACCATCAAACGGCCTCTGGGGGGCAGCGGTACGCCGCTCGTTTCTCCATTCAGTTGGCCAAGGATGCCATGCAGGTCAGTTCCTGGAATGGGAGCCGGGTGACCTTCACTGCCCCAACCACCGGACCGGGTGGCCAATTCATGGATGAAGGGCTTCAGATGGTCCCGATCAGCTCCGCCAAAACCATGGCGTAGGTGATCTCTGGCGCCGATGGCCTTGTCTCAAGCCCACCCTTCCAGGCCAAGGACACCGCCGGGTCCTTCCAGGTAGTGGCATCCGCTGTTACCACCTACGATTCCAGCAATCCCGGTCGTGTATCCTCCACCGCCACGAATCAGGCCGAGGGTGCCCCAATCGCCACCATTGAAGCGTCCAGCCCTGCCCCGAACGCTCCCTAGCCTTCAGAGGCCGTAGTCCTTCCAGCGCTGATCCACGCGATCGAGGATGGCCTTGGGAAAGGTGAGGTCCCGGGGCCACTCGCGGGCGTAACCGTCCCAGGGGCGGTTCTTGCGGGTGGCGTCAATGCCCACTTTGCTGCCGAAGGCGAAGCGGTCGGCGGCATGGTCGAGCACATCCAGCGGCCCTTCCGTGAAGAGCATGTCCCGTCGGGGATCCACATTGCTGGTGAGCCTGAACAACACCTCGTTCAGGTCGTGGGGGTCTATGTCCTCGTCCACCACCACAATGCCTTTGGTGAACATGATCTGGCCCGTGCCCCAGACGGCATTCATCACTTTCTGCGCGTGGCCGGGGTAGTCCTTTCGCATGGAGAGGATCACCAGGTTGTGGAAGGCGCCCGCGGCGGGCAGGTGCATGTCGCGGATCTCGGGTAGCACCAAGCGCAGCAGGGGCAGGAAGATGCGCTCCGTGGCGAGGCCCAGGTAGGCGTCCTCCTGGGGCGGGCGGCCCACGATGGTGGCGGGAAAGACAGGGTCCTTCCGCATGGTGATGGCTTCCACATGCAGCACCGGGTAGTCGTCCGCCAGGGAGTAGTAGCCCGTGTGATCGCCGAAGGGGCCCTCGCGGCGCAGTTCGCCGGGGTTCACATAGCCCTCGATGACGATCTCAGAGTCGGCGGGCACCTCCAGGTCGTTGGTCACGCAGGACACCATCTCGATGCCCTCACCCCGCAGGAAGCCCGCGAACAGCACTTCGCTGATGAACGGCGGCAGGGGCGCCGTGGCGGCGTAGGTGAGCGCCGGGTCGCCTCCAAAGCTCACGGCCACGGGCATGCGCTCGTCCTGGCCGTAGCCGTGGCGGTTGCGGGCGCCATCATGGTGCAGCTGGGTGTGAAACCCCAGCGTGCGGTCGTCGTAGACCTGCAGGCGGTAGAGCCCCGTGTTGCGGTGCCCGGTCTGCTTGTTGCGGGTGTGGCTCATGCCCAGGGTGATGAAGGGGCCGCCATCCTCGGGCCAGGTGGTGAGCACGGGGAGGTCCGAGAGCCGCACCTGGTCGCCCTTCAGCACCACCTGCTGGCAGAGGCCCTTGCGCACGGTCCTGGGCATCCAGTTGGAGACCTCCGCCAGCACCGGCAGCTTGGCCAGCTTCTCGAAGAAGCCCGTGCCAGGCTTGGGCAGGGCCTCCTGCACCAGCTTCTCGATGCGGTCGGCGATGGCATCCAGCCCCCGGGGCTCCTTGTCCACGCCCAGGGCCATCTCCATGCGCTTGAGGCTGCCGAAGGCGTTCATGACCACTGGCATCGTCTTGCCCGTGGGCTTCTCGAAGAACAGGGCCTTGCCGCCACCCGGCTGCCTGGACACGCGATCCGCGACGGCACCCAGCTCCAGCATGGGATCCACCGCCACCGCCACCCGGGACAACTCCCCCTCTGCCTCGAGCTGCTTAAGGAAGGACTGGAAATCTCGGCCCATGGGTGTCTCCGGCCCTGATCATCCCACTCCCTCTGGAGCCACTGGAAGCCAATCCCCTGAGGGCCCAGGAATTTCCCTTGAGTCGCCTGGGTTTCCCCCTCATACTGGTGGGCCTTGCCCTGGCCGGGGGCTTCCAAGTGCATCCGACGGACTGCCGCCCCAGGCCCCAACCACAGAGGTTTCCATGTTCGCAATCATCAGGACCGGCGGAAAGCAGTACCGCGTTGCCGAGGGCGATCTGCTTCGGGTCGAGACCCTGAACGCTGAGCCCAAGTCCGCGATCACCTTTGACCAGGTGCTGCTCGTCAACAAGGACGGCAACCTGAAGATCGGCCAGCCCACCCTGGCAGGCGCCACGGTCGAGGCCGAGGTCGTCACCCATGACCGCGCCAAGAAGGTGTTCATCTTCAAGAAAAAGAAGACCACCACCTACCAGCGCACCCAGGGTCACCGCCAGAACTACACCGAAGTCCGCATCAAGGCGATCAAGGGCTAATGCTGTCCGGGGGTTCCGCGCTGCGCGCACACCCCCGGAGCCCCCGAATGCCCGGCGGGAAACCCGCTTGGCATTCCCTCCTCCACCGACAACGCATTACTGATTCTGAAGAGGTAGTTTCATGGCACATAAAAAAGGCGTCGGTTCCAGCCGCAATGGTCGCGATTCCAACTCCCAGCGCCTGGGCGTGAAGGAATTCGGCGGGGAGCTGGTGCCCGGCGGTTCCATCCTGGTTCGCCAGCGGGGCACCAAGTTCAAGGCCGGCATCAATGTTGGCATGGGCAAGGACCACACCCTCTTCGCCAAGATCGAGGGCAAGGTGCGTTTCCAGGACAAGGGCCAGTCCGGCCGCTTCATCCACATTGACCCCATCGAGGGCTGATTCCGTCCCCCCAAGAATCCACCACGGAGACACAGAGCTCACGGAGGGGTTCACGGAGAAGAAACACGGGTAGCACACCCTGTCCTTTCCTCCGTGTTCTTTTCTCGGTGTTCTCCGTGTCTCCGTGGTGAATCCGTTTCAAGTTGATGCCCCATGTTCCTTGACCAAGTCCAGCTTCGCGTCGCCGCCGGCCACGGAGGTTCCGGGGCCATGAGCTTCAGGCGGGAGAAGTTCGCCCCCGAGGGCGGGCCCGATGGTGGGGATGGCGGCAAGGGCGGCTCCATCACCCTGCGGGCCAACGGCGCCCTGAACACCCTGAATCCCTTCCGCCAGAAACGGGAGTTCGCCGCCGGGCGTGGTCGCCAGGGGGAGGGCTGCCTCCGCCACGGCAAGGATGGAGAGGACATCCGGCTGGAAGTGCCCCTGGGAACCCAGGTGAAGGATCCCCAGACCGGCGAGATCCTGGCCGAGCTCCTGCTCCACGGCACCGAGGTATGCGTGGCCCGGGGCGGGCGCGGCGGCCTTGGAAATGCCAATTTCAAGAGTTCCACCAATCGTACCCCCCGCCATACCCAGCCCGGTGAGGAGGGTGAGGAGCGCCTCCTGGACCTGGAATTGAAGCTCATCGCCGATGTGGGCCTGGTGGGCTTCCCCAACGCCGGCAAGAGCACCCTGGTGAGCCGTCTCAGCGCCGCCCGGCCCAAGATCGCCGACTACCCTTTCACCACCCTGGAGCCCCAGCTCGGCGTGGTGAGCCTGGATCGCTTCGGCGGCGACAGCATGGATAGCTGGGTCATCGCCGACATCCCCGGCCTCATCGCGGGTGCGGCGACAGGCGCTGGGCTGGGCATGAAGTTCCTGCGCCATGTGGAACGCACGCGCATGCTGTTGCACCTGGTGGATCTGGCCGACCCCCTCACGGAACCGGCCGAGGCGGTTCGCGTCATCGAGGGCGAGGTGCAGGCTTTCAGCCCCGTGCTGGCCGCCAAGCCAAGGTGGCTGGTGGGTACCAAACGCGATGCCCTCCAGGATGATGCGCGCCGGGTAGCCTTCGAGAGCCTGTGCGCCACCAGAGGCCAGAAGCCCTGGTTCATTTCTGGCGTTACGGGTGAGGGCCTGCGCGAGCTGGCCTTCGCCATCCACGCCTGCCTGCAGGCCGAACAACCGTGAAACGGGTTGGCCTCCTGGGCGGCGCCTTCAACCCGCCCCACCACGGCCACCTGTGCCTGGCCCGCCTGGCCCTGGCCACCCTGGGATTGGATGAACTGCGCGTGGTGCCCACGGGCCTGAGCCCACACAAGCCCTCTGCCGGGCTCCCTTCTGCGGAGCTTCGGCTGCGCCTCATCGAAGCGGCATTTGCCGGCCTGGATGAGCGGTGCCGCATCGAACCCCTGGAACTCCAGCGGGAAGGCCCCAGCTACACCGTGGACACCCTGGAGGCCCTGGTCCGGCGCGAACCCGATGCCCGGTGGATTCTCGTCATGGGCAGCGACCAGTGGCGGGCCCTCCCCTCCTGGCATCGCCCCACCCGCATCCTGGAACTGGCCAGCCTGGCCGTGGCGCCCCGGCCTGGTCATCCCCTGCCCCCCCCGGGCCAGGAGGGCCAGCTAAGCCTGGTGCCGACCCAGGCCTGGAGCGGGGCGCCAGGCGAATTACTCTGGCTTCCCTCCACCGACCTCGAGTTGGCTTCCGAAGGTCTGCGCACTGAGCTGAAGGCGCAGGCCGACGCGCAACCCAGCGGCCTTCCCAACCCTGTTCTCGGTATCATCCGTTCGGAAAAACTGTATCGTTAGCCTGCCCCGGAGCCCAGCATGACCCTTGATTCCCGGCTGACCGCCGTCGTCGAAGCCGCCCGTTCCAAGAAAGCAGGAAGAATCCGCCTGGTGGATGTGAAAGACATTGCCAGTTTCACCGATACCTTCGCTTTCATGAGTGGCGGCAGCGACCGGCAGAACCGCGCCATTGCTGATTCCATCGAGGATGCCCTGCGCCTTTCCGGGGAGCGCCCCATCTCCCGCGAAGGGGAGGCCAATGGGAACTGGGTGCTGCTGGATTTCGGCGACCTCGTGATTCATGTCATGGACGAGGACACGCGCAGGCACTACAACCTCGAAGGGCTCTGGAAGGAGGGACGAGAATTGACCCTCCCCGCCGAAACCCATGCCGCCGGTGGTCCCGCCGTCGTAGACTTCCGCCCCTAGGAGATCGTCTCCATGATCATTGACCACACCAATGCCTTCGAAGCCATGCAGGCCCGCCTTCGCGTGGCCTCCGAACTCTACGGACTGGATGACGCGCTCTTCAAGGTGTTCATGGCGCCCAACCGCTCCATGATCGTGAGCCTGCCGGTCCTCATGGACAATGGGCATTGGGAAGTCTTCACCGGGTACCGGGTCCAGCACAATGTGGCCCGGGGCCCCGCCAAGGGCGGCATCCGCTACGACCTCAATGTCACCCTGGACGAGGTGAAGGCCCTGGCGGCCTGGATGACCTGGAAATGCGCCGTGGTGGATGTGCCCTTCGGCGGTGGCAAGGGTGGCATCATCTGTGATCCATCCCGTCTGAGCCTCGGCGAGAAGGAGCGCCTCACCCGCCGCTACATTGCCGAGATCATGGATATCATCGGCCCTGATCGTGATGTGCCCGCCCCGGACATGGGCACCGACGCCCAGACCATGGCCTGGGTGCTGGACACCTATTCCATGCATGTGCGCGAGACCGAGAACGCCGTGGTCACCGGCAAGCCCCTGGTGCTGGGCGGCAGTCTTGGCCGCACCGAGGCCACGGGCCGCGGCATCCTCATCACCGCCCGGGAAGCCATGCAGCGCCTGGGGAAGCCCCTGGCCGGCGCCACCGTGGCCGTGCAGGGCTTCGGCAATGTGGGCAGCCAGTCGGCCCGCCTGATGCACGAGGCCGGCGCCCGCATCGTGGCCATCAGCGATGCCCATGGCGCCATCAAGAACGACCGGGGCCTGGATATCCACGCCCTCCTCAAGCATGTGGGCGAAACCAGCACGGTTGCTGGGTTCAAGGGCGGAGAGGCCCTGGATCCCGATGCCCTGCTGGCCCATCCCGTGGACATCCTGATCCCCGCCGCCCTGGAGAACCAGATCCACGAGGGGAATGCCGCCAGCATTCGCGCCAAGGTCATCGTGGAGGGCGCCAACGGCCCCACCACCCCCGAGGCGGATCCCATCCTTCTGGAGCATGGCGTCCTCGTGGTGCCCGACATCCTCGCCAATGTGGGCGGTGTCACCGTGAGCTACTTCGAATGGGTGCAGAACCGCCAGGGCTTCTACTGGCGCGAGCGCGAGGTGAACGAGCGCCTGGTGGACTACATGACCCACGCCTTCCAGGCCACCTTCGCCACCACCGACAAGTACAAGACCAACCCCCGCATCGGCGCCTACATCCTGGCCCTGGACCGGGTCAGCCAGGCCCTGCAGTACCGCGGCTTCTACGCTTGAACCGAGGTCTCTGGCAGGTCTCCCGCCGGGCCTGGAACTGGAGCGTCCAGGCCTACGAGGAGAATCCGCAGGAGCTGCGGAAGTTCAAGCGGCACCTGCGCTGGGCCG
>JBBIHT010000090.1:0-7753 GCA_037446845.1 Geothrix sp.
CGCGCAGTCGTGGAGGCAAAATGACCCGCATTCGACTCGAAGAAATCGCCCACGCCCGCAGCGGCGACAAGGGGGACGGGTCCAATGTGGGCCTCATCGCCTACACCCCGGCTGGCTATCAGCTGTTATGCCGCGAACTCACCACGGATCGGGTGAAGGCCCACTTCGCAGCCATCTGCCGGGGTGCCGTGGATCGCTACGAGGTGCCTAACCTCAAGGCGCTCAACTTCATCCTCCATGATTCCCTGGGCGGCGGCGGCAGCGAAAGCGTGAAGACGGATGCCCAGGGCAAGACGCATGGACAGGCACTGCTTAGAATGGAGTTGGATCTGCCCGCCGGGGTTGCCCTGGCCGACCTGAAACCCTGAACCGCCAGCCATAGACCAGAAAAAGGAGCACCCCATGGGCAACCTCGGAATGATGGAAATCCTGCTGATCGGCATCGCCCTGTTGATCTTCTTCGGCCCCTCCCGGCTCCCCGAACTGGGCAAGAGCCTGGGCAAGGGCATCCAGGAGTTCAAGAAGGCCAGCCGCGAGCTGACCGACTCCGTGAAGGAGGATGTGTCCTCTGTCAAGGAAGCGGTCAAGGACACGGACAAGAAATAACCCCTGCTTTCTGGGCCTGCCAAGCCTTCCCGGAGGAGGCTGATTTTTTGATTTCCTGAGGACCATGGCGCTTCCCGCGACACCGCCCGACAAGATGAGTTTCTGGGAGCACCTGCAGGAGTTGCGGGTGCGGTTGGTTCGCTCGCTGCTCATCGTGGCGGTGGGCTTTGCCGTGACCTATGCCTTCCGCTTCAAGCTCTGGGCATGGGCCCAGCGTCCCTTCCTGGAGGCCATGGCCAGGCAGACGGGCAAGGCCATCGGAACCCTCGACCCCTTCGCCTTCACGGACCTGACGGAACCCTTCTTCAGCATGATGCGGTTGTCCCTGTGGGCCGCCGCGGTGGCCTGCGCCCCGTTCCTGTTCTACCAACTCTGGGCCTTCATCCGGCCCGGCTTGATGCCCAAGGAACGGCGCCTCGTCATTCCCTTCGTGCTGGTGACTTCCGGCTGTTTCCTGGCTGGATCCGCCTTCGCCTACAAGCAGGCCTTCAAGTTCCTGGGCGACATCCTCTTCCAGGAAGCGGCTTCGGCGGGCCTGAGGGCCAACCTGCACGCCTCTGATTATCTGGATCTCTTCATCTCCACCACTCTCATCACGGGTGTGATGTTCGAGCTGCCGGTACTGTTCTTCTTCCTGGCCCGGTTCCGCATCGTGACCGCCCGGAAGATGCTGCAGTACTCGCGCCACGCCGTGATGGCGATCCTCATCTTCAGCGCCTTCTTCACCCCCGGTGATGTGGTGGTGACGACCATCTTCTTCAGCATCGTCCTCCTGGGCCTCTACTTCGTCTCCGTGATCGTGGCCTGGATCGCGGAGCCTCGTCAGCCCAGGTAGGGAGCCAGATCCTCGAGGCAGAGATCCACGGCATGGTTGCGTTCGGGAGCCTTGGCAAGTGCCATTCGCTGGCTCGGGTCCGCGAGCAGGGTTCCCAGGGCAGCCTGGAGCCGGGCCGGAAAGGCCTCACCCTGCTCGACCATGAGTGAACGCCCGGCGGCGACCATGGCCAGGGCATTCTGGCGCTGGTGATCGTGGGCACTGGTGGGCAGGGGCACCAGCACGCTGGGCCGGCCAGCGGCCTGAAGCTCCGCACAGGTGCTGGCGCCTGCCCGGCCCAGCACCAGGCTGGCCGCCGCCAGGGCCTGATCCACTTCCTGGATGAAGGGGACCACCTCATGGCGGGGGTGGCGAGGCCCGGACAGGCAGGTTGCAAAGCTGCCCTGCCCGGTCTGGTGGAGCATCCGCCAATGCGGATGGGATTCCAGGAGTGCCGGCGCCACTTCCATGAGGGCCTGGTTCAGGGCCATGGCGCCGCCGCTGCCGCCCAGGACCAGAAGCTGGAAGGGTGGATCGAGGGTTTCCAATGGCGCGAACTCCCTCATGAACCCCGATCGCACGGGGGTTCCCACCGCGCGGCACTGGGCCTTCGGAAGCAGGGGTTGGGCCGCCGCCATGCCGCACCAGACCCGCTGAGCCTTGGCGGCGACCAGGTTCACCAGGGCTCCAGGAGCCGCGTTGCTTTCGTGCAGGAAGTAGGGGATCCCCAGTGAACGGGCCGCCAGCAGGGCCGGGGCCGCCCCATACCCTCCAGTGCCCACCACCACCCTGGGCCGCGCCAGGCGCCAGGCCTGCTTCAACCGGGCGACGGCGGCCAGCAGTTTCCAGGCGGACCGGGCGGCCCGGAACGGCGAGCGCCCCAGGAACCCCTCCACCTCCAGCAGCGTGTGGTTCCAGCCACTGCCGGGCAGCTGACGGGCCTCGATGCCCCGCCGCGCCCCCACGAAGACCACCGGCACCTGGGGCCACCTTCGCCTGGCGCCTTCGGCCAGGGCCACCGCCGGAAAGAAGTGCCCCCCGGTGCCGCCACCGGTCAGCACAAGGGAGTCGCGGAAGTCAGGTGTCACGGAGGTCATGATCAGACCACCATACCGGAACCACGGCAAACCCAACACCAGCGTGGCGGCCCCGTTTCGGGGCAGCTGTGACCCGGGACAAAAAAACGGAACTCTGCCCTCGGGTAGCCGGTTCCATCAGGCTAGAATCCTCTTTCCCCCGGTTCACAACCGGCATGTCCAATTTGCATCAGGGAGCGTTCATGAAGATCCTCGTCGCCCTCAAACAGGTTCCCGACACCGAGACCAAGATCAAGGTGGCCAGCGATGGCCGTTCCATGGATCCGGCCGATGTGAAATGGATCACCAATCCCTATGACGAATACGCCCTTGAGGAAGCGGTGCGCCTCAAGGAAAGCAAAGGGGCCGAGGTCACAGCGCTTTCCGTGGGTGGCGATTCCGCCAAGGATGTCCTCAAGAACGCCCTGGCGCTGGGCGCCGACAACGCCGTGCTGCTCAAGGGAGATGGCCAGGGCGATCCTTTCGCCGTCGCCCAGATGATCGCCACCTACGCGAAGGAGAAGGGCTTCGACCTCATCCTTTGCGGCAACAAGGGACTGGGCGGGGACAACGCCGCCATGGGCCCCATGCTGGCGGAACTGCTCGGCATCGCCCAGGCCAATGTGGTGGTGAAGCTGGAGCTCGGCGAGGGCTCCTTCCAGGCCGAGCGTGAGATCGAGGGCGGCACGGAAATCGTCGCCGGGTCTTTGCCTGCGGTGATCACGGCCCAGAAGGGCCTCAACGAGCCCCGCTACGCCAGCCTGAAGGGCATCATGGCCGCCAAGAAAAAGACCATCGAGGAGCTGGCTGCCGACCCCGTGACCACTGCGGCCCAGGTGAGCGCCCTGGCCCTGCCCCCTGAACGCCCCGCCGGCCGCAACATGGACGGCGATGCGGTAGCCCAGGCTGCGGCCCTGCTCCAGGCCCTCAAGGACGAAGCCAAGGTCTTCTAGCCCTCCCTCAGCTTCCGGTTCCGCTTCGAAAGGACGACTCCATGATTCTCGTGTTCTGTGAACTTAAGGATGGCCAGCTTCGCAAGCCCAGTGCCGAAGCCCTCAGCGAGGGCCGCCGCCTGGCGGACGCCTCCGGGAAGCAGCTGGGCGCCATCTTCGCCGGGGCCACCTGCACCGGCTCCGCCGAGGCCGCCAGGTTCGGGGCTGATGTGATCCTCGCGGCCGAGTCCCCGGCCCTCGCTTCCTACTCCAGCGATGCCTTCGCGGCTGTGCTCGCGGATGCCGTCAAGGCCAAGGGCGCCTCTGTCCTGCTGGCCGCCGCCACGGCCGCCGGCAAGGATGTCGCTCCCCGCGCCGCCGCCCGGTTGGCGGCAGGCTATGCCTCCGATGTCACCAGCCTGTCCATGGTGGATGGCAAGCTCCAGGCCGTGCGTCCTGTCTATGCGGGCAAGGCCTTCGCCACCACTTCCTTCGCCAGTGCCGTACAGGTCGCCACCACTCGGCCCAATGTGTTCCCCGCCGCTGAGAAGACGGGCGCGGGCTCCGCTGAAAAGCTCCCCGCCCCCGCCGGCGATTTCAAGTCCGTGGTGAAGGAAATCCTGGCCAAGGGAACCGGCAAGGTGGATCTCACCGAGGCCAATATCATCGTCAGCGGCGGCCGCGGCATGAAGGACGGCGCCAACTTCAAGATCCTCGAGGAGCTGGCCGATGCGCTCGGGGGCGTTGTGGGCGCCTCCAGGGCTGCGGTGGATGCCGAATGGGGCCTGCCCCACAGCATGCAGGTGGGCCAGACGGGGAAGGTGGTGAGCCCCACCCTCTACATCGCCTGCGGCATCAGCGGCGCCATCCAGCACCTCGCCGGCATGAGTGGTTCCAAGTTCATCGTGGCCATCAACAAGGATCCCGAGGCCCCCATTTTCAAGGTGGCCAGCTACGGAATCGTCGGGGACTTGTTTGAAGTCGTCCCGGAACTCACCAAGGCCGCCAAGGCCCTGGGCATCGGTTCCCGTTAGGCTCCTGGTCTAGACCACCCACCCGACCCGGCCCGTGCCCCCTGGGGGCAGCGGTCGGGCCGGGGCTGTTCTATTCGCCGAACTGCCTGAGGTGATGATCCAGGTGCCGGTACATCAACCGCCCCCACTCCTCGCCGCTGAGGCGGCCGAAGAAAGGGTGGATGTGCCGGGCCGCCTGATCTGGCCCCTGGCGAATGAAACGATCCATGAGGGTGGCGAGGCGGGCGCGCTCGGCCTCGAAATCACAGGGCCAGGCGATCACCAGGGACGGGTCCGTGGGGCTGTTCCGCCGCCAGGGCCTGCGCCCGAATATGTGGCCCCGGATGAAGGGCATGAGGAGCTTCCCCAGGAACGACTGTTTCCCCAGCGCCTCACCCAAGGCCATTTCCTGGGCGATGGCGCAGTGACACAGCATCTGGGCGGGTTCCATGCGGCCCCATTGGCGGGTGGAACCGGGGGCCAGGGCGGCCAGGCGTCGGGAAAGGTGCTCCCGATCCGCAGGAACGAACAATGAGTTCATGGAGATCTCCTTGATGCTTTCCGCGGTCGGCTGCGGAACTCGGCCATGGCGCGCCAGCAGCCGCGCTAGCAGGGGTCGAACCCTTCATCCCTCAGAAAGTCGCGGGCATCCTCGGGATCGCCGAACCGAGCCACGACCATGTCTCCTTCATCCCCATCCCCATCCAGGGCATCCAGGCGGTTGTGTTCCCTGATGATGCAGGCACCACCCACCTCATCCATCCCGAACTGCACCAGCTCCCGGATGACACCGTACTCATCCCGCCACAGCTCCACACGCAGGTCCGTCTCCATGGTGGCCTCCCTCGGCTTTCCCGCCGCGCGGAAAGGTTAGGTCTTTTCGAAGAACAGCACCACCATGCCGAAGCCGACCCGGTCCCCGTGTTTCAGCTCCCGGGGCTCTCCGGGCTGGATGCGCTCCCCGCGAACAAAGGTGCCGTTGGCCACGCCGGGCTCCTCCAGGAGGAAGTACCGTCCGTGTTCGCACAGGATGCGGGCATGGCGCCGGGATACGCTGAGGTTGTGGTCCTCCTCGGTCAAGTCAATATCCGGGTGGACGCCCGTGGTGGGGTCGAACCGGCCGATGAGGGAACCATGGGACAGGATCGGATGGGGTGTCCCGCTGAGCACCGACACGAGGTTGGCCACGGGGCCGCCATCGGGCTTGGCCGGGCGATCGGCGTCCAGGGCCTCCACCCGTTCACCCATCTCGCGATGACGCTGCGCCAGGCGCTGCATCATTTTCACGGACACCTCGGGATTCTGGCGGATCATCCGTAGGAAGGTGCCTCGATTGATGGCGATGAGATCCGAATCCTCCAGGGCCAGGGCCGTCTGCTGCCTGGGCAGGGCCTCCAGCAGGCTACCCTCGCCGAAGAAATCCCCCTTGGAGAGTTCCTCCAGCCATTCCCCCTTGGGCTCCTCCGATACATAGAGCCGGACCTTGCCCCCAAGGATGATGTACATCTGCTGGGCCATCTCCCCCTTGCGGAAGATGATCTCGCCTTCGCGGAAGCGCAGCTTGCTTTGATCTATGAAGCTGGGTTCGGCCATGAAGGTCCCGGGGATTCCCCTAGCTTAACCAGGGCCCGTCCGAGAAGGAACCTCAGCGCTTATTCCCGGGGAAGATCCGGGCCAGGAGGGCCTCCAGCAACCGCGCTTCCTGCTCCGAAAAACCATCCAGGTGAGGGCAATCCAGATCCAGCACGGCCAGGACCGACCCGGCGCGGAGGACCGGGATGACCAGTTCGCTGCGGGTGGCCCCATCGCAGGCGATGTGCCCAGGGAAAGCATGCACATCCGGCACCCGTTGGGTTTTCTGCGTGCGAGCACAGGCCCCGCAGACCCCTCGCTCGAAGGGGATGCGAAGGCAGCCCATGGAGCCCTGGTAGGGGCCAACGGCCAGCATCTGGGGGTCCACCCGGCGATAGAAACCGCACCAGCTGCTCTGGGGGAGCGTCTCCCAAAGCAGGCAGGCCAGGGTGGCCTGGAGCGCCACCTCGTCCGTCTCGCCAGCCACCGCGGCCTCGATCTGGGGAAGGGCCGACTGGAGGCGCGCCACCCGCTGGGGCTCCGGCAGCAAGGTTCCGCGGGCTACCCGGTCCAGCAGAATGCCCTCGCTCACAGCTCCTCCGTTATGCTCAGTCCATGTCCATTCTGCGCTATCTGGCCGCCCCTCTGGCACCCCTCTACGGCATGGTGGTCAGGGCCCGGAATCGCAGTTTCGACGCTCACCCCGAAAGGGCCGCCCGGGTGGCCCGTCCCGTCATCTCCATCGGCAACCTGAGCGCCGGGGGCACGGGGAAGACACCCTTGACGCTCTATCTTGCCGAGCAGCTCGAGCAGGCCGGCTGGCCCAATGCCGTGCTCTCCCGGGGCTACGGCGGACGACGCTCCGTGGATCCCATGAGCGTGGAGCCAGTCTCGGACCCCAAGGAAGTGGGCGACGAGCCGTTGTTGATGGCCCAGCGCCTGGGTTCCCGGCGGGTGGTGGTGGGCCGCCAGCGCCATGCGGCGGCGCTTCGAGCCCTGTCCCAGCGCCCCGAGGTGCGCTGCCTCCTGCTGGATGACGGCTTCCAGCACCGCGCCCTGGCCCGGGACCTGGATCTGCTGGTGCTGGACGGGGTGCGCCTCTGGGGCGATGGCCGGTTGCTGCCGCTGGGCCCCCTGCGGGAGCCCGTGGCCAGCGCCGGGCGCGCCCAGGCCCTGGTGGTCACCCGGGCCGGCCGGGTTCAGGACCGCGGCAGGGTGGCGACCTGGTGGGCCCGGCACGGTTCCGGTGGGCCCATCTTCTGGGTGGACTTCCACCTCAAGGCCCTGCGGTCCTGGGGATCCGCCCAGCGGCTGACCCTGCCCTGGTCCCATCAGGGGCCAGCCTTCGCCTGGTGTGGCCTGGGCCACCCGGAGGCCTTCTTCGCGGACCTGCTGATGGCTGGCCAATCCTGGGTCGGCACCGAAGTCTTCGCGGATCACTATGCTCCGACCCAAAAGAACCTTCTCCGCCTCCAGGACCGCGCCCGGGCGTTGGGGGCCACCTGGCTGGTCTGCACCGAAAAGGATGCGGTGAAACTGCGGCCAGAGCTGGTCCAGGCCCTGACCATGCCCCTGATGGTCGCCGAGCAGGATCTTACGGTGGATCCCGACCTGGTGGATTTCGTGCGAGAGAAGCTGGCATGCTGCCCTAAGCCCACCCTGGCCCTCGACGCTCCGACGCGTTAGCATGAAGCCTGCCGCGGGCGTAGTTCAGTGGTAGAACGCAAGCTTCCCAAGCTT
>JBBIHT010000091.1:0-7692 GCA_037446845.1 Geothrix sp.
ATGCGGAAGCCCGTGCCGGGCCGCTGATCGGCGTACACGACCTGCGGATCCTCGTGTAGATCCCGGCCCAGGCCATGGCCGATGTATTCGCGCACGATGCTGTAGCCGCGTGCCTCGGCGAAGGTCTGCACCGCCGTGGCCATGTCCCCCAGGCGCTCGCCGGGGCGGCAGTGTTCAATGCCCACGAACATCGCCAGCTGGGCGGTCTGGATGAGCCGTCGCGCCTCCTCCGTCACCTGGCCCACGCCCACGGTCAGACAGGTGTCGCCGTGGTATCCGTCCAGCTTGGCCCCGCAATCAATGGCGAGGACATCGCCTTCCTGCAGGACATATTTGGTGGGAATGCCATGCACCACCCTGTCGTTCACAGAGGTGCACAGGGTGCCCGGGAAGCCGTGGTAGCCCTTGAAGCTGGGGGTGGCCCCCTGCTGGCGGATGTAGGCCTCGGCGATCCGATCCAGCTCCAGCAGGCTCACGCCGGGCTTGGCCGCTCGGGCGGCGATGCGAAGGGCATTGGCCGCCACGCGCCCCGCGGTTCGCAGCTTCTCGATCTCCTTGCGGCTCTTGTAGTGGATCTGTTCGCGGATCAGGGCGAGGCCCTCCTTCGGGTCCAGTCTAACGGCTCGTCTGGCCCTGCCATGGGTAGAATCAAGGCATGACGCGATTCCCGGACTCCCTGCTGGCGGCCGCCCTGCCGCTGCTTCTGCTCCCTGGCTGCGGGAGGCACCCGGTGCGGCCCGCTTCGGTGCCGGCCGAGGCCCAACCGGGTGGCACGGGGAAGCACGGCGTCTTTCTTAAAGTTGGTAGCCATGAGGGAACGCTCTGGCACCTTGAGGTCTGGGACCAGCGCGGGCAGACCCTGGGCTCCGGTCCCTTCCGCCTGCGGGGCTTTGCCAAGGCCGACATCCTTCCCGAGGAGGTCCTCGGCTGGGAGAACGGCGCCCTGCACCTGAAGGACGGCACCTGGCTGGTGCCGGAACGGCCCTGATGCCCTATCGCCGCGAGGAGAAGGATTGGCTGGAGCGGGAATGGGCCTACCGCGCCTGGGGCCGGGCGGGGCTGCTGAGTACCGAGGACTACCGGCAGGTGCTGGCCTGGGAGGCTGCCGGGGTGCCCATGGAACTGGTGGTGGCCGCCCTTAATGCGTTTTTCGACCGTCGCGAGAAGCGCGCCAGGCCGCGCACCTTCGTGGCCATGAAGCACCTGGACCGGGATGTGACCAGGGCGCTGAAACTCCACGCCGCTGTGCTTCGGGCGGGACCGGGTCTGGGGCAAGGCCGGGCCTGGGAACAGGTGAAATCCCCCCTGCGCGAGGATCCCGAGGCCAGGGTGCTGTTCGAGGCCTGGCAGCGGCTGCAGGGCGAGACCCCCTCGCCGGAAGCCGCAGGTTTCCTGGATCACCACGATCAGGCGCGGGCCGCGCTGGCGGCCCTCATCGCCCACGCGGAAACGGCGCTTGGGCCGGAGGCCGCGAGCCTGCGGGCGGCCCTGGAGGAGCGCCTCCGGGCCTCCGACATGAAGGAAGGCGGGCTGGTCTGGAAACGGGCCTGGTCCCATCATTGGTCCCGCCTGGTGGCCAGTGCCTGGAACCTGCCCCTGGAGGGGGCATGACGATCGTGCCCAGCGCCTTGTCCCTGGCACCAAAGCCATGACCGTGGTTGCCCGCTGGCAAGCGGAACTCGAGGCGCCCACCCCGGCATTCTTCGATGCCTTCGCGGAACGGGTGGCCGCGCCGGACGGCATCCGGGATGGGGTGCGCGAAGCGGTGAAGGGGCTGGTGCCTCGGCTGGACTGGGAAGCCTACCTGCCCCATGTGCCCCACGGCATCCTGGGGCTACGAGCCGTCCTGCGCCTGCGGCCCTTGCTGGCCGAGACCAGTTTCCTGAGGGCCCTCGGCACACAGCTGTTCATGGCCGCCCGGGAAGGCCGCCGCAGCAGGGGTGCCATCGAACAGGTGGCCGCCGCCAGGGGCAGCGGGACCTGGCGCAACCTGGAGGCCTTCATCCTGGCCCGCAAACCTGGGCTGGCCTATGCGGAGGCCCAGGGATTTGAACAGCCCGGATGTGCCGATTTCCAACGCCTGGCTCAACTGGTGGCGGCGGACATGGCCAATGTGGGGCACAAGGCCGTCTTCGCCCGGCAGCTGGAGGATTTGCATGAACGGCTGGAACAGCCCAGGGCTACTGGGCGGCGGCTGCTCGGCGTCGCGGCTTGGCTGGCGGCCACGGCCGAGGATACCTTCTGGGCCCGGCGGGCCGCTGCCAGGCTGGGCGGGGCGCTCGCGTCGCCTTCGGCCAGAGCGGCTGAACTCCATGAGGCGGGCCTCCAGCCGCTGGTCAGGGAGATTTGCGATCTGGGCCTGGTGGACCTGCTGGATGCGCTCGCGGCACGCCTGAGGGCTGGCCTGGGCCAGAATGACCTGCTGGCCGCCCTGGTGCTGGCGGCCTCGGAAAAACAGTTGGACGCCCGGCGGGACCTGGAAGGCAAGACGGCCTGGAACTTCGTCTACCTGGCCACCCTGGCTGGAGCCGGAGAGCCGGTCCCCTCCTCCCGTTGGTGCCAGGCGGCGGCTCTGGTGAACCTTTTCCCCACGGATGAACCCGGGGATCGTATCGAGCCTCAAGGCCTGGGCGCCCCCAGTGCGGCGGCGCTGCTGGACGCGATCCTGGATGGCGAGCTGATGCCGGCCATGAGCCATGCGCGGGCCCTGGTTGCGGATGGCCAGGGGCAGGCAGTCCTGGCAGCCCTGGCCGAGGCCGCCACCCGCAACGATCCCGCCTTCAACCATGCACACCAGATCCTGGCCGTGGCCGGTGCTGCGGACCTGGTGCCCCGGATGCCAGCTTGCGCGCGGTCGGCCCTGCTCGTAGCCCTCGCCAAGAGTCTCGCCAACAGCCAGGGCAGTGGGGAGCTCGGGGCCAGGGCCGACCGGGCGATTCAGCAGCGGTAGTTGGGCATCTTCCCGGTCCGGGTGCATTCGAAGATGAGGCTGGTCTCAATGTGCGCCACTTCGATGCGGGTGGTGAAGGCGTCGAGGGCCAGGTCGCGCAGGTGGTGGGCATCACGCACGGCCACATGCACCTGGAAGTCATGGGACCCGGCCACATGGAAAACGGCCAGCGTTTCGGGCAGGGCCAGTACATGTTTCCAGAAGGCCATTACCTGGGCCCGGCTGTGCTGGCGCAACTGGACGGCGATGAGGGCCTGAAGCCCGATCCCCAGGGCTTCCGGGTCCACTTCGGCATGGGCCCCGAGCAGAATGCCCTCGGCCCGCAGCCGTTGGACGCGGGCCAGGCATGAGGACGGGGCCAGAGCCACCATCGTGGCCAGTTCCTTATTGGACAGCCGAGCATCCTTCTGTAAATGATTGATAATGGCGCAGTCGATTCTGTCAAGTTCCATAAAAAACATTGTTTCACGAAATCAATTCGGCGGTGGACCGAATTATTCAAATCTACATTGGGGATCAGGAGTGCCGCCATGACCAAGCCCCTCACCGCCATGTCCATGGAAACCCAGGCCGTACACGCAGGCCGAGCGGTGCTTCACGAGCAGGGCATTCACGCCATGCCCATTGACCTGAGCAGCACTTATCCCCTGCCTGATCTGGATGCAGGGGGCCGCAGCCTGGAGGCCATGGCCATGGGCGGCCTGCCCCTCGGCAGCCCCGTCTATTCCCGCCTCTACAACCCCACGGTGGCCCGCTACGAGCAGGCCCTGGCCCAGCTGGAAGGGGCCGAGGAAGCGGTGGCCTTTGGCTCGGGCATGGCCGCCGTGACGGCCAGCCTCATGGCCGCGAAGCAGCGGGGCAACCACATCGTGGCGGTGCGTCCCCTCTACGGCGGCACTGACCACCTGCTGGCCTCGGGCCTGCTCGGGCTGGAAGTCACCTGGGCCGCGGCCGACGGCATCGCCGCGGCGCTGCGCCCCGACACGGCGATGGTGATCGTCGAAACCCCCGCCAACCCCACGCTGGCCCTGGTGGACCTGGATGAGGTTTGCCGCCAGGCGGGCAGGGTGCCGGTGCTGGTGGACAACACCTTCGCCACGCCCGTCCTGCAGAACCCGATCCAGCATGGCGCAACGCTGGTGCTCCACAGCGCCACGAAGTTCCTGGGCGGTCATGGCGATGTGCTGGCCGGGCTGGTGGCCACCAACCAAGACTGGGCCACGGAGCTGCGCAAGATCCGCGTCATCACGGGCAATGTGCTCCATCCCCTGGCCGCCTACCTGCTGCATCGCGGCCTGCCGACGCTGCCCCTGCGGGTGCGCGCGCAGCAGGAGGGTGCCAAAATCCTTGCCGAGCGCCTCTTGAACCACCCCGCGGTGTCGGTGGTGCATTACCCCGGTCTCCTGGCAGACGACCCCAAGGGCCTCCTGGGTCGCCAGATGAAGGGCCCGGGTTCCCTCATGGCTTTCGAGCTGAAGGGAGGCTTCGAGGCGGCCGTCACCGTCATGGCCGAGGTGAAGCTGATGACGCCCGCGGTGTCCCTGGGGAGTGTGGATACGCTCATCCAGCACCCCGCCGCCCTCACCCATCGTGTGGTGAATGCCGATGCCCGCGAGCACAGCGGCATCTCGCAATCCCTCATGCGGCTGTCCGTGGGCCTGGAGAATCCCGAGGATCTATGGGCGGATCTGGAGCAAGCCCTGGTGAAGGCCATGGCGAAGACCGCCACCCACGCCTGATTCACGCCAGCCAGAGGAGATAAGCTGGGTTGGACCATGTCCTTCGCCCCACTGCCTCTCTCTGCCAAAGTGACGGTCCTCCGGGGCCTGGGACAGGCGAGGGCAGCGGCGCTCCAGGAGGCAGGGATTGATACCCTGCGCGACCTGCTGTGGGGCCTGCCCTATCGTTATGTGGACCGGGGCAGTCTGCGGCCACTGGGCAGCCTGGATCTGCGAGGTTTCGAGGCGGCGGGGGAGCGGGACATCGTCACCATTCTGGGGACGCTACGGGAAGTCCGGCAAAGCACCACCCGGATTCAGCACATGGCCCTCACCGAAGCCCTTCTGGACGATGGCACTGGGTCCATGCGGCTCGTCTGGTTCAATCAACCGTATCTGGGGCGGTCCCTGAAGGCGGGAGAGCGCCTGCTGGTCTTTGGCCCACTCTTCCAGGGCCGCCAGGGCCTGGAGATGCGCAGCCCCCAGTTCGAGGTCATGGGTCGCGAGGAGGACCAGCCCTGGGTGCGCCGGTTCCTGCCCCTCTACCGCAGGCTGGGGATCATCACCGGGCGCCAGCGGCAAGGGCTCATTGCCCAGGCCCTGAAGCGGTTGCCGCCCGCGGAGGAATGGCTTCCCCTGGACCTGTCCCTGGGCCTTCCTGATGCCATGGCCGCCTTCAGCCTGCTGCACGATCCACCCGATGACAGCGACCCGGTGCACCTGGCGGCGGGAAGCAGTCCTGCCCATCGGCGGCTGGCCACCGAGGAGTTGTTCGCCTTCGCCCTGGGGGTAGTCCTGCGCCGGGCGGGACGGCTACAGCGGAAAGGCCAGGTGGTAGCCACCTCGCCAGATCTGCGGGAACGCCTGAAAACCTTCCTGCCCTTCTCCCTGACAGCGGCTCAGCGGCGGGCCTTCAAGGAAATCGTGGGTGACCTTACCTCCGGCAAGGTCATGAACCGGCTGCTCCAGGGGGATGTGGGCAGCGGAAAGACCCTGGTCGCGCTGCTGGCCATGGCCATGGTGGCCGAAACCGGGGGGCAGGCGGCCCTGCTGGTGCCCACGGAAGTGCTGGCCCGCCAGCATGCCGCCACTTTCGCGCACTTCCTGGGGGGCCATGCCGAGGGCCTGCAGGTACTGCTGGGGAACCTTAAGGCGGGCGAGAAACGGGCTGCCCTGGCCCGCATTGCCTGCGGCGAGGCCCGCTATGTGGTGGGCACCCACGCCCTTTTCCAGGAAGGCGTGTCCTTCCGTGGACTGCAACTGGTGGTGGTGGATGAACAGCACCGATTCGGTGTGAAACAGCGCGAAGCCCTGAAAGAGAAGGGCGGGGATCCCCACTGGCTGGTCATGAGCGCCACGCCCATACCCCGGTCCCTCGCCCTGGCCGTGTTCGGTGATCTGGACCAGAGTGTGCTGGATGAGCTGCCGCCAGGGCGCCAGCCGATCAGCACGCGCCTGCTCCACCCGGACCGGGCGGAGCAGGCCTGGCAGCTGATGGACCGGGAACTGGCGGGTGGTCGTCAGGCCTTCGTGGTGAGTCCGGCCATTGATCCCAGCGATGAGACCAGGGTCCAGCTGCGGGACATCCAGGCCATGGAAGCCCTGCTGAGGATGCGCTTCCCGGATACGCCCATCGCCGTGGTGCACGGACGCCTAAAGGGGGAGGACATGGCCCAGCGCATGGCCCGTTTCGTGGCGGGGGACGCCAAGATTCTGCTGGCCACCACGGTGATCGAGGTGGGGGTGGATGTGCCCAATGCCACCGTGATGGTCGTGGACCACGCGGAGCGCTTCGGGCTGAGCCAGCTCCACCAGTTGCGGGGCCGCGTGGGCCGTGGTCCCCAGCGCAGTTCCTTCGTGATGCTGTCGGCCTCCGAAGCCCAGCGCCTGGCGGTGCTGGTGGAGACCCAGGATGGGTTCCGAATCGCCCAGAAGGATCTGGAATTGCGAGGTCCCGGAGAGTTCTTCGGTGTGCGCCAGGCGGGATTGCCCCAGTTTCAGGCGGCGGATCTGGTGCGGGACCGGGCCCTGCTCGCCCGCTGCCGAGAGGCGGCTGAACGGGCCGTTCGGCTCGGGCTCAGCCAGGCCCAGGTGGACTGGCTGAAGCGGGAACAGTTGCGACTGCGCCTGGCCGAGGTGAGCTGAAACCGGAACCTGCCCTGGGGCCGGTACGCCATCAGCTTCGGCCCAGCCGCCGGGCGATGCGTGATTTCAATGATTCAGGCACCAGTTCCGCCAGGTTCCCACCCATGCTGCCGATCTCGCGCACCAGGCGGCTGCTAACGGCGCTGTACTTTTCCTTGGGCATGAGGAAGACTGTTTCCAGCTCAGGGGCCAGCTTCCGGTTCATGAGGGCCATCTGGAACTCGAACTCGAAATCGCTGAAGGCGCGCACGCCCCGGACGATGAACTGGGCGCCCTGGGATTTGGCGAAATCCACCAGCAGGCCATCGAAGCTGGTGATCTCGATGATGGTGCTGGTGCCGGTCAATTCACTGAGCATGGCCACACGCTCTTCCACGCTGAAGGCGGGGGTTTTCCGGGGATTGTGAAGCACCGCCACGACCAGGTGGTCCACCAGCTTCTCGGCCCGCTGGATGATGTCCCAGTGACCGAGGGTCACGGGGTCGAAGGAGCCTGGGTAGATGGCCTTGAGCACGGCGATGCCTCGTGGAGGGATGGGGTCCCGGGTCGGTCGGCAACCTTACGGTGAATTAACCGTCAAATGGTAACCGGCGCACCCTTCGGAACCTATATTGGTCTTCGGATCCGAGCCTTGCCGACGACCGTCCGCCTCTCCTCAGAAGCGCCGTCACCGTGGACGGCCGAATGCGCTTCGCTTGCACTTCCCGAGGAGCTGGACCGCTCCCTGGGCGAAAGCCCCCGCGCCCGGGAGGCCTTCGGCGCTTGGTCCCTCATCCAACAGTGGGACGTGGCTTGGTTCATCCTGGAATCGGCGGACGCGCCCACTCGCCGCAGGCGGGCCGAGCGCGCGCGCTCCATCCTGGAAGGCCGAGTGGCGCT
>JBBIHT010000092.1:0-7646 GCA_037446845.1 Geothrix sp.
GAGGGTGCCTATTCGGGTGTGAGCACACCCCGTTCCTCGCGGTAGGCGAAGAGTTCTCCGAAACGGCCCCACGCCACGATGGTCTCGAAGGTCTGCTCGGGATCTTCCATGGGCAGGCGGGTGGCCAGTTCCTGCACCATGACTTCCTTGGGCAGCTCCCCGTCCTCCATTTCGATCATGTCCCGCACCACCCGGAACAGGCGCAGCTCCAGCAGCTGGCCCCGCCAGAGATCCTTGCGGTCATCCATGTTGGCGTTCACGAACTGCTTGCCCAGGGCAGTCAGGAGTACGGTTCGCTTGGGTGTCTCGACAAAATCCAGCATCTCGGCGGCCCTCACGGTGGTGATGACGCGCTCGAAGGGCACCTGGGTGTGGGAGGCCACCTGGAAGAGATCGCTGGTGCCCCCCTGGGCTTCCAGAAACTCCAGCAGGCCCAGGATGTCCGCACTCTGGACCGTGGGCAGGGGCTCCACCAGATCATCGTTGGAGGCGCTCTGCACCGGGGCGGTGACCTGGATATCGGGCAGCTCGGCGCTGGTGATGATGTCGTGGAGGTGATCCACCAGTTTCATGAACTCCGGCGATCGGCTGTCCCGGGGGCGCGGCAGGGGAATATCCAGGATGGTGCGCACCATCCCGGGAATACCCGACAGCACCGCCACGCGATCGCCCATGAGCAGGGCTTCTCGAATGGACTGGCTCACCATGACGATGGCCGACGGGTTGCGGTCCTTGTCGGCCCAGATATCCATGATCTCGGCTCGCAGGGCCTCGGCGGTGAGGGCATCCACCTGACTGAAGGGCTCGTCCATGACCAGGATCTCGGGATCCACCGCCAGGGCGCGAGCCACGCCCACACGCTGCTTGGTGCCCCGCGACAGCTCCCTCGGGAAGGCCTCCTCGAATCCTTCCAGGCCCACTTTCCGGATGGCCTGATGGGCCTTCTCCCGGACCTCGGCTTCGGGCAGGTCCCGGGCCCGCAGGACCACGCGCACATTCTCCTCCACGGTCATCCAGGGATACAGAGCGAAGCTCTGGAAGACCAGGGCCACCCCGGGGTTCAGTCCCTCCAGGCGGGTGCCGTGGTACCGCACTTCGCCCTGGCTGGGCTCCAGCAGTCCGGCCAGGATCCGCAGGAGCGTGGACTTCCCCGAACCGTTGGGGCCGATGATGGCGAGGATCTCGTCGGGATGCACCTCCAGCCGAATGTCCTCCAGCACGCGCTGGACTTTTCCCTGGGGCCCGGTGAAGCGCATCTGGATTCCGCGCAGGTCGCTGATGGGTTCCTTGCGAATCGGGTGCATCTCCACCTCAGCGGTTGAGGGCATAGCGGGTTTCCGCCAGCCGATAGAGGGGCCCCCAGACCAAGCGGTTGAAGAGGACCACAATGAGGGCCATGAGCAGGGCGCTGGCCGCCAGATCAGGCATGGAGCCCCGATCCGTGGCCAGCACCACTTCGGAGCCCAGGCCGAAGGTTCGCAGGGTCTGGTGTTTGGCGGAGACGATTTCCGTCACGATGCTGGCGTTCCAGGCGCCGCCCGTGGCTGTGACCCAGCCCGTCACCAGGAAGGGAAACACAGCCGGGAAGTAGAGGGTCCAGCATCGCCTCCAGAGGGACAAGCGGTAGGCGCGGGAGGCTTCCCGCAGGTCCGCCGGGATGGTCTGGGCGCCCGCGATGATGTTGAACAGCAGGTACCACTGGGTGGAAAGCACCATCAGGAGTACGCAACTGACGCCCAGGCCCAGACCGAAGCCTTGGAACACGAGGATGAGGCTTGCGAAAATGAGGGAGGACGGGAAGGAGGCTGCCACCTGCACCACCGATTGCAGGCGCCTGGACCACTGCGGTGACATGCCGATCCAGAGTCCCACCGGCAGGGTCCATAGGGTTGCGAGCGCCGTGGAAATCAGGACGCGGGCCAGGGAGGCTCCACCTGCCCGCAGCAGGTGTCCCCACTGGGGCAGGGCCACCTTGGCCAGAAGGCGAACCACGGAAATCCCGCCGAAGGCCATGAGCAGCAGCATGCCGATCAGGGCGGAGGAGGCGGCCCAGGCGCCCAGTCGCCCCGGGCGATGGAGGCTTGCCTCGGCCCGGCGGATCAGTACTGGGCGAGGCCGACGCCCCTGAAGCCGCTGGTTGCGCTTGGCCTCCATCCAGCGCAGCAGACGGGAGCGCCGGAGGAAGCGCAGCAACCAGTTGTCCGAGGGATCCACCTCGGCGCTCTCATCCACCTGGAACCGCTGGGACCAGGCGACCACGGGCCGCCAAAGCACCTGGTCCAGCACGATGACCAGGGCCAGCATGCTGAGGACAGCCAGCACCTGGGCACGGCCGTTGCCCTGTTCCACCGCGGCATTCATGTAGGAGCCCATGCCGGGCAACTGGAAGTTCTTGTCGCCGGCCTTGAAGGCCTCGGCGGACATGAGAAAGAACCAGCTGTTGGCCACGCTCACCATGGAGTTCCAGACCAGGCCTGGGGTGGCAAAGGGGATTTCCACCCAGCGCAGTTTCTGGAGCCAGGTGAATCCGAAGAGTCCCGCGGATTCCTCGAGGTCCTTGGGCAGGGTTTTCAGGGACTGGTAGAAACTGAACGCCATGTTCCAGGCCTGGCAGGTGACGATGAGCAGGATGGCCGAAAGCTCCAGGCCGATGTTGCTGCGGGGGAACAGCGTCAGCATCAGCAGCAGCACCGGGGGCAGGAAGGCCAGCAGGGGGATGCTCTGGAGAATGTCCAGGATGGGCACAAGGATTCGCTCGGCCACCGGATCCTTTGCCGCCCAATAGGCGACGACCATCGTGAAGGACAGGGAGACGGCATAGGCGGCGATGGCCCGGATCAGGGAGAGCAGCATGTACTTGGGCAAGGCCCAGGCGGAGAGGGACATGGCCATGGTGGGGCGCTGGCCCGAGGTCCATTCCCGGCCCACCAGCCACAGCGCAGCCAGGGTGCCGGCCAGGGCTGCCAGCACGAGCAGGTCTATCCACCGGCGATGGCGGATGGGTGCGGTCAGCAGGTTGGTCGCCTGGCCCCAGACGGTGTCGAGCAGACGGTGCATCATGGCCGGTCCGTGGAGGTGGATGAAGGGTGGCTTGTCACCACTCCATCCCATTCAGGGTGCGGATTCGGGGGAGCCGGAAGGACGATGGATGGCCGCCTCAGCGGGCGGTGATGCACGACGGAGGCTCGGAGAGATCGGCTGCTCGTCCCATGGAACCTCCTTTCCGGCCGCTGGACCACAGGCCAGTCTGCCCCTCCGCGAGGCCCGGGGTCAACCGCTCCCTCGTGGCCACTGCAAAGGGCCCTTCCCGAGGCCTGTGCGTTGGGCTTTGACCAGGGCCCATGGGCCTGGGACTGATCGGTCAAGAGAACCTGGCCGGATCGCCCGCCCAGCCCCTGCGCCAGGGGTGCCAACCTCCGAACGCGGAGGGGAGGTGCGGCCCCTCCCAAAGGGGCTGCCCTGGTGGGGCTGGCTGGCCCGAGTGCGAGGGGCAACCCATCAGGCCTCCTGGGTGGCGCTCCCCGGCCGGTGGAGCCCGCCCGTCCCCAGGGTCAGGGCCGGGGCACCGCCTGCAGCAGTTGGGAAATGGCCTGGTCGGTGGTGGCACCGTCGGCTTCGCCCTCGAAGGTGAGGAGCAGGCGGTGCCGCAGCACATCGGGCGCTAGGTCCACCACATCCTGGGGAAGCACATGGTCGCGGCCGCTGAGGTAGGCCAGGGCACGGGTGGCCGCCTGGAGTGAAAGCGAGGCCCGGGGACTGGCGCCGCAGCGGAGCTGTTCCTTGCCCTTCCAGGGTTTGCCATGGCCCGGCCGGGTGGCCTGGACCAGCCGCACGATGTAGGTGCGGATGGCCTCGTCCAGCCGCACTGTCTGGGCTTCGCGGCCTGCGGCCAGCAGACTGGCGGCGTCCACCACGGGATGCACTTCGTCGCCGTTGAGATGGGCGCGACGGAGCACCTCGATCTCCTCATCCTGCTTGGGGTAGTCCACCCGCAGCTTGAAGAGGAAGCGATCCATCTGCGCCTCGGGCAAGGGGAAGGTACCCTCCTGTTCCAGCGGGTTCTGGGTCGCCAGGACCAGGAAGGGATCGGGCAGGCGGAAACTATCCTCGCCCAGGGTGACCTGGCGCTCTTCCATGGCTTCCAACAGGGCCGCCTGCACCTTGGAAGGGGCCCGGTTGATTTCATCCGCCAGGAGCAGGTTGGCGAAGATGGGGCCCTTCTTGGGAGTGAAGGACAAGGCCTTGGGATCGAAGACCAGGGTGCCCACCACATCGCTGGGCAGCAGATCCGGCGTGAACTGGATGCGGTTGAAACGGGTGTGGCTGGCGGCAGCAAGGGTCTTGATGGTCCGGGTCTTGGCCAAACCGGGCAGGCCCTCCAGCAGCACATGGCCGCGGCAGAGCAGGGCTACCAGGAGGCGATTGAGCAGGAGCGTTTGGCCCACGATCACCTTGCGGCATTCCGCGAGCAGGGCATCCAAGGAGTGGGGGGTCGAGGTCATGGGTCGCCTGGGGGATGACCTCCATCTTGCCCCGAAAGGGCAGCGAGTGGGGATGGTTCCGTTGACCTACGGTAAGTGATTCCAAGGCCCTCTGCGGATGCTAGGCTCAGCGGATTCCACTGATCATCCACTCCCACCCTGGAGGACCCATGCGATCCGCAGTCATCGTCGAAGCCAAGCGCATTCCCATCGGCCGGGGGGTCAAGGGCGCCTACGCCGCCACCCGTCCCGAGCAGCTGGGAGCGGTGGTCGTGGAAGCCCTCAAGCCCCTGCTCAAGGATTGGTCTGGGCTGGAGGATGTGCTGGTGGGCTGCGCCATGCCCGAGGGCGAGCAGGGCATGAACATGGCTCGGCTCATCAGCTTCCGCGCGGGACTTCCCATTTCCGCCGCCGCGGCCACCGTGAACCGCTTCTGCGGCAGCAGCCAGGAAACCATGCTCATGGCCGCCCGCGCCATCGCCGCCAACCAGGGTGATCTGTTCCTCACCGGCGGCGTCGAGAGCATGTCCAAGGTGCCCATGATGGGGTTCAATCCCAGTGTGGATCCCCACATCAGCGAGACCTATCCCGAGGCCTACTGCTCCATGGGCATCACGGCCGAGAAGCTGGCCAAGGAGTACAAGATCACCCGGAAGGAACAGGATGAGTTCTCCTGGCACAGCCACCAGAAGGCGGCCGCTGCCTGGAAGGCCGGGAAGTTCGAGAAGGAAATCGTGCGCTTCGAGGCCAAGGGCCTGGACGGGAAGCCCGTCACCCTTCTGCAGGACGAGTGCGTGCGCGCGGAGACCACCCTCGAACGACTGGGCGAGTTGAAGCCGGCCTTCATGGTGGATGGCACCGTCACGGCGGGCAACAGCTCCCCTGTCACCGATGGTTCCGCCTTCCTGCTGGTCCTGGAAGAGGGTCTCGCCAAGTCGCTGGGGCTCAAGGCCCGGGCCCGCATCATTGGCGGCGCCGTGGCCGGCGTGGAGCCGGACCGCATGGGTATTGGCCCCGTGCCTTCGGTGCGCAAGGTCCTTTCCCGTTTCGGCATGAAGCTGGACCAGATTGACGCCATCGAGCTGAACGAGGCCTTCGCCGCCCAGAGCCTGGCGGTGATCCGCGAACTGGGACTTGATCTGGCCAAGGTCAACGCCTGGGGCGGCGCCATCGCCCTCGGCCATCCCCTGGGTGCCAGTGGAGCCCGCATCATCACGACCCTGCTCAACCGCCTGGAAACCGACGGGGGCAGGTACGGCATTGCCACCATGTGCATCGGCGGCGGCATGGGCATCGCGTCCATCATCGAAAAGCTCTAGCCGCGGCGGTCCCGGCAGCTCGCCCCCAAGGGCAGGTTCGAGTCGCGTCCTCCAGCGAATTTCGCGGTTTCACTATTGAGGTCCCCAATGAACATCAAGAAAATCGGCGTTCTCGGTTCGGGCGTGATGGGTTCGGGCATCGCGGCCCATGTGGCCAGCGCGGGTTGCCAGGTGGAACTGCTGGATATCGTCATTGACGAGGCGGCCCCGGACAAGCTGGCGGAGGGTGCCCTGGCGGCCCTGGCCAAGTCCAAGCCCGCCCTGGCCATGCACCCGGCTTTCCTGAAGAAGATCAGGCCCGGAAACCTGCGGGATCACCTGGATCGCCTGGCGGACTGCGACTGGGTGGTGGAAGTGGTCAAGGAGGATCTGGCCATCAAGCGCGACCTCTATGCGCGCCTGGAACCCAAACTGAAGGCCGGTGCGTGGATCAGCTCCAACACCTCGGGCATTCCCCTGAAGCTGCTCGTGGAGGGCCGCAGTGATACCTTCCGCAGGCACTTCGTCATCACCCATTTCTTCAATCCCGTGCGGTACCTGCGCCTCCTCGAGTTCGTGAAGGGCCCCGAGGTGGACGAGGCGGAGTCCCAGGGCTTCCGCGCCTGGCTGGAGGAAAGCCTGGGCAAGGAAGTGGTGCCGGCCTATGACAGCCCAACCTTCATCGGCAACCGCATCGGCATCCACGGCATCATGGCCACCCTGCACATGGCCCTGGCGGAGCGGATTCCCTTCGAAGTCCTTGATATGGTGCTGGGCGACGCGGCGGCCCGGGCCAAGAGCGCCGCCTTCCGCACGGCCGACCTCGCAGGGGTGGATATCCTTGCCGCCACAGCGAAAAATGTCTACGACCTGTGCCCGAAAGATGAGGTCCGGGACACCTTCAAGTTCCCGGAATTCCTCCAGTACATGCTGGACAACAAGCTGCTGGGCAACAAGACGAAGCAGGGCTTCTTCAAGAAGGGGCCCAAGGATGCCCGGGGCAAAAAGTCGTTCCTGTCACTGGACCCCGTCACCCGCGAGTACCTTCCGCAGGTGAAGCGCGACTGGCCCATCCTGAAGGAACTGAAGGGCCTGGATGATCCTGCCGAGAAGGTGAAGACCCTGCTCACCAGCGATACGGAAGCCGGGCGGCTGGCCTGGCGGTGCATCGCCCCGAACCTCACCTATGCGGCGAATCGCCTGGGCGAGGTGACGGATGGCCCGCTGAATGTGGATCGCGCCATTCGGAACGGCTTCGCCTTCGAACTGGGGCCCTTCGAGACCTGGGATACCCTCGGCGTGGAGCGGGTCGTGGCGCGCATGCGCTTCGAGCAGCTGCCCATCGCTCCGCTGGTGGAGAAGATGCTCGCCAAGGGCATCACCAGCTTCTACCGGTGGGAGCACGGTGTCCCCGTGGCCCAGTTGAATCCTGGAACACTGGCCTTCGATCCCATCCTGGAGGATCGTCGGGTGATCATCCTCAAGCGCGAGGAAGGCCGCGGCCAGGTCATCGCCGAGAATGGCAGTGCCCAGCTCTATGACCTGGGCGATGATGTGGCCTGCCTCAGCTTCCGCAGCAAGATGAACGCCCTGGACGACAGCATCATCGCCCTCATGGAAGACACTCTGCAGAAGCACATCCCCGGCCGCTTCAAGGGCCTCGTGGTGGGCAACCAGGGCCAGCATTTCAGTGCCGGCGCCAACCTGGTCATGGTGGTGAACGCCGCCAAGGACAAGCAGTTCGATTTGATCGAGGAAGTTGCCCGCCGCCTCCAGTACGCGGCCCGTCTGCTCTCGTACGCGCCCTTCCCCACCGTGGCGGCTCCCTTCAACCTGGCCCTGGGCGGTGGCTGTGAGATGACCATGG
>JBBIHT010000093.1:0-7641 GCA_037446845.1 Geothrix sp.
CAGCGCGAGCGGGTGGAAACCCTCAAGCAGAAGCTCTCCGGCATGAAGGAACCCGAGGCGAAAATGCTCTTCGACCTCGCCGACTACCTGGTGAACAAGAGTGTCTGGATCATCGGTGGCGACGGCTGGGCCTACGATATCGGCTACGGCGGACTGGATCATGTCCTGGCTTCCGGCCGCAATGTGAATGTGCTGGTGCTCGATACCGAGGTCTATTCCAACACGGGCGGCCAGGCTTCCAAGTCCACGCCCATGGGCGCGGGCGCGAAGTTCGCCATGGCCGGCAAGAGCCTGCCCAAGAAGGATCTGGGCATGATCGCCATGAGCTACGGCGGCATCTATGTGGCCAAGGTGGCCTTCGGCGCCCGGGACAACCAGACGGTCAAGGCCTTCCAGGAGGCGGAGGCCTACCAGGGGCCCAGCCTCATCATCGCCTACAGCCACTGCATTGCCCACGGCTACGATCTGGCCATGGGTGCCGAGCAGCAGAAGCTGGCCGTGGACTGCGGCCACTGGCCTCTTTTCCGCTTCGACCCCCGGCGCACCGACCGCGGCGAGAACCCCCTGCAGCTGGATTCCGCCGCGCCGAAGACGGCCCTGGGCTCCTATGTGCGCAACGAAACGCGCTTCCGCATGGTGGAGCAGCAGAACCCGGAGCATTTCAAGGAACTGCTCGCCGCCTCCCAGCAGGAGATCAGCCGTCGTTTCACCGTCTATGAGCAGCTCAGCAAGCTCACCATGCCCGCCCCCACCGACCCGGCCAAGTGAAGGGATCACCCATGAACCTCGCGACGAAGTACCTAGGCCTCAGGTTGGCGCATCCGCTCATGGCGGGCGCCTCCCCGCTGGTGGATGACATGGGCATGGTGAAGCGCCTGGAAGATGCCGGCGCCTCAGCCATCGTGATGCACTCGCTCTTCGAGGAGCAGATCACCCGCGAAGAGCAGGGCACGATCATGGACCTGGAGATCCACGCGCACAACAATGCGGAAGCCATGTCCTATTTCCCCAACGCGGAGGAATACCGCCTGGGGCCCCATTCGTACCTCGAGCAGATCCGGCGCATCAAGACGGCTGTGTCCGTGCCGGTCATCGCGTCCCTGAATGGCATCACGCCCGCAGGCTGGCTGCACTATGGCAAGCTCATGGAAGAGGCCGGGGCCGATGCGCTGGAACTGAATGTCTACTACCTGGCCCTGGACCCCGCCGAATCCGCCGCCGCCGTGGAGAAGCGCACCCTGGACATGGTGCGCAGCGTCAAGGCCGAGGTAAAGATCCCGGTGGCGGTGAAGCTTTCGCCCTTCTTTTCCAGCCTCACCCACTTCGCGGTGGAGCTGGAGGCTGCGGGAGCCGATGGCCTGGTGCTCTTCAACCGCTTCTTCCAGCCCGACTTCAATGTGGAAGAGCTGGTGGCCGAGCCGACCCTGCAGCTATCCAGCCCCCAGGACCTCCTCCTGCGCCTGCGCTGGCTGGCGGTCCTTCACGGCCATGTGAAGGGCAGCCTCGCGGTGAGCGGCGGGGTTCACGATGGCATCGGCGCCCTGAAGGCCATCATGGCCGGCGCGGATGCGGTGCAGATGGTTTCCGCCCTGCTGATCCACGGCCCCGAGCGCCTGGCCCAGGCCAAGGCCGGCCTGGCGGAATGGCTGGAAGAGCACGAGTACGACTCCCTGGCCCAGGCCCGGGGCAGCATGAGCCTCCTGAAGTGCCCCAGTCCCCAGGCTTTCACCCGGGCCAACTACATGCGCATCCTCAACGGATGGAAGGCCTGAGCGCCCCCTGGGAAGTCCGTTCCCCTGGGTAATACCGGGAAGCTCCTCCTTTTTAAAAAATTTCATTCTTTTCGTTTGACTGACCTTTGAATCATTTATGATTGGAAGGACTTCAATCCCATAACCCAGCGAAGGTGACCATGATTCCCTTGTCCCAGTCCTCCGGCTATGCGGTCCTCGCCATGAGTTGCCTGGAGGATCCCGGCGGCAAGCCGACCCTGGTGGTGGATGTGGCCGCCCGCACCGGCTTTCCCCGCCCCTACCTCTCCAAGATGATCCACAAGCTGGCCAAGGTGGGCCTGGTGCTGGCCAAGCGAGGCAACAAGGGCGGCGTGGTGCTGTCCCTGCCCGCCAAGGAGATCACCCTCGATCTCATCGCAGAGGCGGTGGATGGGGTCGCCTGGCGCGACCAGTGCCTGCTGGGCTTCAAGGAATGCTCCGACGAGCGGGCCTGCCCTGCCCACACCTTCTGGAAGGCGGAGCGGGAACACATCCATCGCTGCCTGAACGACATCAGCCTGGAAGAGGTGCGCACCTTCGAAGGCCAGAGCCGTGGTTGGCGCTTGGCCGATGCCCTGCCGGAAAGGAAGCCCAGGCCCAAGGCCAAGAAGGCGACCAGACCCGCCGCGAAGAAGGCCCCGGCAGCCAAGAAGGCCCCTGCGAAGAAGGCCTGAGCCCAGATTGGCCACCCGAAGCAGGGGCCCGGTTCAGTGCCGCGGTTCCTGGGCGCTTCAATGCTGCAGCGCCAGCTCCGGCTGCAAACCGAGAGCCTCCATGCCATGCTCGGCGCGGAAGCGCTCCACCCCCGGATCCCGGTGCCGGTGCAAATCCACCAGGGTCACCGAGCGGAGCCGCGCGAGAATCTGCGCCAGGGTTTCCTGCCAGAACGCGTGGAGGACGCAGGGATTCTCGTCCGAGCACCCCAGAAGGCCCATGATGCAACGGCTCTGCCACCCGGCGCCATCAATGGCGCGGGACAAATCCTCCAGGGTGATCTCCGTCGCCACCCGTGCCAGGACCACGCCTCCGTGGTGGCCACGACGCGCCACCACCAGGCCTTGCTTGGCGAGTTTGTGCACCATCTTGGACAAATAGGAACGCGGAATGCCGGTGTATTCGGCGATTTCTTCCACCAGCACCGGCGCCCCACCCGGTTCATTGAGACAGAGCATGGCGCGGACGGCATAGCCCGTGGTCTGCGACAGCGGAAGCATAGGCACCTCCATGGGGGTCGTCAGGGATCCCACATAATGAGGATGCTTCGGTAATCTAAAGCATCAAGTCGCCTTGTGACCCGCGTCACAGGCCGCATTCCGCCAAGCGGCACACAGGGGCGCTGTGACCCCTCGCACTGGGGCGCCTCCGCATACTTGTCCCTTCGGAAAGGTTGAGGCAACGATGAACCAAAGCACCTTGTCGCTGGGCGTCGAAGCGGTGGGCATGGCGGCCTTTGATGCGGGCATCAAGGGGGCCTTCGGCTATCCGGGAACCCCCTCCACGGAAGGTTTCGAGTGTGTCGAGGCACTGATCCAGGCGGCGGATGATGGCCGGGTAGCCCAGTGGGCCGCCAATGAAAAGGTGGCCTATGACCTGGCTCTCGGCATGAGCTACGCAGGTTTCCGGGCCCTGGTCACCATGAAGCATGTGGGCCTCAATGTGGCCATGGACGCCTTCGTCAACTCGGCGCTCACAGGTGTCCACGGCGGCCTGGTGGTGCTGGTGGCGGACGATCCCGGCATGCATAGCAGCCAGAACGAACAGGACAGTCGCCGTCTCGCGGCGTTCGCCGGGGTGCCCTGCCTGGAGCCCAGCACCGTGGAGGAATGCTATGACTTCACCCTCCGCGCCTTCGCGCTGTCGGAGCAGCTCAGGGTGCCGGTCATGGTGCGCCTGGTGACGCGCCTGGCCCACTGCCGGGCCAACCTCCGCCGCCAACCCAGCGCGGGCCCGGCGGGACTGGGCGTGGCCCCCCTGGCAACCGTGCAGGACTGGGTGCTGATCCCTTCCAACGCGCGCCGCCGCTATCGGGATCTCCTGGCCAAGGGGCCCGCCCTGACCACGGAACTTGCCCCCATGAATCGGGCGATTCCCGGTGGCAGCCGCAGAGGCGTGGCCCTGGCGGGTCTGGGCCGGGCCTACTTCCACCAGGTCAGCCAGGACTACCCGGAGCTGCAGGCA
The DNA here is from genome assembly GCA_037446845.1 of Geothrix sp. Lineage (GTDB taxonomy): Bacteria > Acidobacteriota > Holophagae > Holophagales > Holophagaceae > Geothrix. The sequence continues at coordinate 3,951 of JBBIHT010000093.1, forward strand.
ATGCCTCGGCTGGAGGTGGCCGCCTATCCCGTAGATCCGACGGTAGAATCCGCTTTCCTGGCCCAGGTGGACGAGGTCTTCGTCTTCGAGGAGGACCATCCATACCTGGAAGAGCGACTGGCCCTGCGCGAAAGCGCCAGCATCCACGGCCGCCTGGATGGCACCACGCCCCGCACCGGGGAACTCGCGCCAAGGATCCTGAAGGAGGCCCTGGGCGTCTCCCTGCCCTCCGGGAAGAACGCCATCACCCTGGAGCTGCCGGTGCGCGCACCCCGGTTCTGCGAGGGCTGCGGACATGTGGACGCCTACCAGGCCCTCCAGGCCGCCCTGACCCTGGCCGGCGTGCCGGAGACCCGGGTCTTTGGCGATATCGGCTGCTACACCCTGGCCGCCCAGGAGCCCATGGGCGCCATCCACGCCGTCGTGGAAATGGGAGCCAGCATCAGCATGGCCCTGGGGGCCGCCCTGGCTGGGCAGGCTCCCGCTGTGGCGGTCATTGGCGATTCCACCTTTGGCCATAGCGGGCTGCCCGCCCTGCTCACGGCGGCGGACGCGGGTGCCAATGTCACGGTCGTCATCCTCGACAACCGGGTGGTGGGCATGACCGGGCAGCAGCCCAGCCAGGCCCTGGACCAGGTGGAACGGATGGTGTTGGGCATGGGGGTCGCCTCCGCCCAGTTGCAGGTGCTCACGCCCCTTCCCAAACAGCACGAAGCCAATGTGCAGGCCCTGAACGCCGCCCTGCGCCACCCGGGCCTCTCGGTGGTGGTGTTCCGGCGCGAGTGCATCCAGTCCCTGCGCCGGGGTCTGCTCAGGGACCACGACCGCGAGGCGAAGCTGGCCGGGCCCGCCGCCTGCGGCGTTGCCTCCTGCTGCCCGGAGGCCCTTTCATGACCCAGCCACGAACCCATGGCATCGTCGTTTCCGGCGTCGGCGGACAGGGTGCCCTGTCCCTGGCGCAGATCCTCCTGGAAGCCCTGCGGCGCACCGGGCTGCACGCCCTGCAATCCGAAATCCACGGCATGAGCCAGCGGGGCGGCAGTGTCCACGCCCATGTCTGCTACGCCGACTTCCCCATCACTTCCCCGATCATTGACGATGGCTGTGCCGACCTGCTCATCGCCCTGGAGCCCCTGGAGGCCCTGCGCCATGTGGCCCTGCTGCGCCTGGATGGGGCCCTGGTGGTGTCCGAGGAGCCCCAAACGGCCATGGAGGGCTACCCGCCACTGGATGATGTCTATGCGGCCCTCAAGGCGGTTCCGGGGGCCCACCTGCTGGACACCGAGGACCTGGCACGGCGCCTCGCGCATCGCCAAGCCGGGGGCATGGCCCTGCTGGGCATGGCTTCCCGTTTCCTGCCGGTGAGCGAGACCACCTGGCGCGTCGTCATCGCCGAGCGGTTCCGGGCCAAGGGCCCCCGCGTTACCGACAAGAACCTCGAGGCCTTCGAGGAGGGACGGGACCGGGTGCCCGTTTAACAGATCCACCCCAGAGGCGCTGGGAATGCAGGGGCGCCCCAGAGAAAAGTGCCTTTTGAAATTTTCCGTGCACTCTCCTCCCTACCCTCCGAGTCTCCGTGGTGATTTTTTTCTGGAGCTAGACATGACCCTCACCACGGCTTTTTTGGACGAAGCTCGCGCCTACGGTCTCCTGGCGGCGGCAGGCCTGCGGGTGCCGCGCCATGGCTTCCTGGAAGCGGGCAACCTGCCCTTCGCCGCTGGCGAACCCATCGTCCTCAAAGGCATCGCGGACCAGCTCTGGCACAAGTCGGACAAGGGCGCGGTCCACTTCGGGGCCTATGAGCCCGAGGCCCTCCAGGCCGTCGCCGCGGTCATGCGCCAGCGGCTTCCTGAACATCCCTGGATCGGCGGCCTGGTCTGCGAACGGATTCCGTTCAAGAAGGTGTCCGGCCTGCCCACCGAGGCCCTGATTTCCCTCAAGCATGATCCGGAAGCCGGCTGGCTGGTGGTATGTGGCATCGGGGGCCTCCAGGCGGATGCCTGGGCTGCCCTGGCCCCTCCCCTGATCTGGCCCCTGGCCTTCACCCCGCCGACAACCGCCCTGGCGGAGCTTAGAGCCCACTGGCTGGGCCGAACCTGGCTGGGCCTGCAGCGTGGCACCGAGGCCCTTACCGACGAACCCAGGCTGCTCGAGTTCCTTCAGGGCCTCTGGCGGGCCGCGGAGGCCCTGGCCCAGGAGGGCGTGACCCTGCTGGAACTCAATCCCGTGGTGCTCGATGCGGAGGGGCGGCCCACGGCCCTGGATGGCGTGGGAACCCTTGGCGCCACGCCCGGCCTGGCCCCCGCCACCGCGGATCCCGCCTGGTACCAGGCCCTGCTGAGTCCCCGGAATGTGGTGCTGGCGGGCGTTTCCAGCCGCGAAGGCACCGTGGGGCGCATCATTCTGGAAAACCTCCGCCGGGCAAGGCTGCCCGAAGGCGGCCTTCGCCTCATCAAACCGGGCAGCCGGGAGTTCCTGGGCCTTCGCTGCCTCGAGTCCGTGGCGGAACTGGCCACGGCGCCGACGGATCAGCTCATCCTCTCCCTGCCCGCCGCCCAGACCCTGGCCGTGGTGGAGCAGCTTTGCGCCCAGGGAAGCGGCGCCACGGTGGTTTATGTGGTGGCCGGCGGCCTGGGCGATGGCGCCGACACCGAAGGCCTGGGCAGCCGCCTCACCGCCTGCCTGGAAGCCCACCGCCAGGCCGGCCTGTGGACGCCGGCCTTGGTGGGGCCCAACGGCCTGGGCCTCTTCAGCCCCGATCTGGCCCTGAACACCCTGTTCATTCCCGAGGAGAAGCTCCCGTTGAAGGCCCATCCGGGCCACCTGGCCCTGGTGAGCCAGAGCGGAGCCTTCCTCATCACTCGCCTGAGCCGCCGCCCGGAACTGGGCCTGCGGGCCGCCCTGGCCATCGGCAACCAGATGGATCTGCGCTGCTCGGATTTCCTCCAGGGTTTTGCCACGGACCCCGCCGTGCAGGTGGTGGCCGCCTACCTGGAAGGGTTCGCGCCCGGCGACCTCCAGGCCACCGCCGCGGCAGCCCGGCACCTGCGCGATACCGGCCGTCGCGTGCTGCTGTACAAGGGCGGGCGCAGCGAGGCCGGCATGGCCGCCGCCAGCAGCCACACGGGCGCTCTGGCGGGCGACCACGCGCTGCAAGCCAGCGTGCTCCGGCGCGCGGGCGCCATGCTGGCTGAGCGCATCGAGACCTTCGACGCTGCCCTCTCCTGGCTGGGCACCTACCCCCAGGGACGGCCTTCGAAAGTGGCCGTCATGACCAATGCAGGTTTCGAGTCGGTGGTTTCCGCAGATCTGCTCACGGGCGCTGTTGCAGGCGCGAGGCTCACGGGTGGCGAAACCAGGGAGCTCGTGGCCCTGCTGGAAGTCCACGGCCTTTCGGGTCTCGTGGGGCCCCACCTGCCCCTGGACCTGACGCCCATGGCCAACGAAGCGGCCTACCTGGACTGTGCACGACTGCTGCTGGCTGGCGAGGCCGATGCCCTGGTGGTGGGCCTGGTGCCCCTCACCAAACGCCTGGACACCACGGACCCCGGCGCCTTCGGCACCTTCGCCCGGGCCCTGGCGGACCTGGCCAAGGAAAAGGGGAAATGGCTCGGCGTCGCCGTGGAGGGCGGCGCCCTCTACGATGGCTACCGCCAGGGCCTCAGAACCGCCGGGATCCCCCTCTTCCTCT
>JBBIHT010000094.1:0-7630 GCA_037446845.1 Geothrix sp.
CATCGCTCAGCACCCGCCCCCCCGCCGCGATGGGGCCCGGTTGATGGTGGTGAATGCCCGTACGGGCGCCTGGGAGCATCACGGCATCCAGGATCTGCCCAGCCTGGTGCCCGCGGGCAGCCTCTGCGTCCCCAACGATGTGCGGGTGCGCCACGCCCGGCTTTTCCTGCGCCGGACGGGTGGGGGGGCCGGGGAAGCCTTGCTGTTGCGCAGTCTCGGTGAGGGCCGCTTCGAAGCCCTGGTGAAGCCCGGCGCCCGCCTCAGGCAGGGCGCCACCGCGGCCGTGGTGGACCCCATCAAGGGGACGGAGCTGGCCCGGCTCGATATCCTGGAAACCCTGCCCGAAGGCCTGCGCACCGTGCGGGTCCATGCCGGGCACGGCCTGGCCTGGGACGACATTGACCGCATCGGCCGCCTGCCCCTGCCGCCCTATATCCAGCACCTGGCGGAAGGCGAGGATGAAACGCGGTACCAGACCGTCTTCGCGGCCCCCGATGGCGAGGCAGTGGCGGCCCCCACGGCCGGGTTGCACTTCACCCCGGAGCTCCTGTCGGCCCTGGCCGCCCAGGCCTGCGCCTGGCTTCCTGTGCGACTGCATGTGGGCCTGGGCACCTTCCGGCCCATGACCGCCGAAAAACTGGAAGACCACACCATGCACGAGGAGCGCTTCGAGATCCCCGAGGACACCGCCGGCCCCCTGGAAGCCGCCCTGGCCTCAAGAGCACGGCCCCTCCTGTGCGTGGGCACCACCTCCCTCCGCACCCTGGAGGGTGCCTGGGATGGGCACCGCCTGGCCCGCAGCGGCACGACGCGCCTGTTCATCACGCCCGGGTACAAGCTGCGCACGGCCGACCATCTGCTCACCAACTTCCACCTGCCGGAAAGCACCCTGTTCGTCCTGGTGGCCTCCCTCCTGGGCCTGGAAGTGGCCCAGGCCGCCTACGCCGAGGCCGTGCGGGAACGCTATCGGTTCTTCAGCTACGGCGATGCCATGCTGATCCTGAATGCCTACAGGTAGTCCACGAACTGATGGATCACCGGGATCCTGTGCCGCTTCCCCTTGGTGGCCTGGAGGATGCTGGTGACCGACATGCCCAGGCACCACAGCAGCCACAGGGGAAGGAAGAAGCGCACCGAGACCAGGCCGAAAATCGGGAACATGCCCACGATCACCATGGCCAGCGTGAAGACGCACTCCGCGAAGGCCAGGATCACCCCCTGACGGGCATGCCAGAGCAATTCCGCATCCTCCCGGTTGCGCATGTAGGGCAGGAAGGCCCAGGGCCCGGCATAGCACAGGATCAGGTCTCGCAGGCGTTCCCCCACGAACAGGGGAGCAGGAACCTCCATGGACACGGCAACCTCCGCAACGAGGATAGCGCAAGGAGGGTCGGACCCACTGGCGCCTCTTCGCCTCGGGACAGGCCCCGGGAGAGCGGGAGCCATGGCCTACACCCCACCCTCCGGCCCGCCAGGCGCCGAGCGCCCCCGCCTGAGCCGCTTCAGCGACCCCGCCAGGCGACCAGCAGGGCCATCAGCAGCACGATGGCGGCGTAATACTGCTTCAGCCTCGCGCCCTGCATGCGCGTCGCCAGACGGGCTCCGCCCCAGGCCCCCAGGGCAAAACCCAGGGCCACGCTCGCGATGACGCCCCAGGGCAGACCGCCCTGGGCCCTTGCGTAGACGAGCACGCCGGGCAGCCCGATGGGGGGCAGCAGCATCATCAGACTGGTGAGCTGGGCTTCGTGCTGGGTCATGCGCAACCAGGCAGCCAGCAGCGGAACCACCACCACGGCTCCGCCCAGGCCTGTCATGCCTGAAACCAGGCCACCCAGCAGCCCGATGGGCAGGCCCCTGGACCAGATCCTGGAGGATTCATTCGGACGAATGCCGCTTCCCTGCCCAGCGCCAGGTTCCCTCCGCAGCAGGGTACAGGCGCTCAGCAGCGCCAGGAAGGAGGCGTAGCCAGCACGCAGAGCCGGGGAGGGGATCTGGTTGGCCACCAGGGCCCCGGCGGAGACGCCCCCGAGAAAGCCCAGGATCAGGACGCCCACCAGTGGGAGGCTGGAGGCCACGCCCCGCCGGTGGTACTGGAGCACCGCAGGCAGACCGATGGGCAGGAGCATCGCCGTCAGTGTGGCCCCCTGGGCCCGGTGCTGGTCCAGCCCCAGGAGCAGTCCCAGCAGGGGCACCATGACAATGCCGCCGCCCACGCCAAAGAGGCCGGAAAGCAGGCCACCGCAGAGCCCCGTTCCCAGGCTCGCCCACCCGAACTGAGTGCCTGCCACCACCCTCCCCCCCTAGCCGGGATTCTGCCCGCGCCTGTGGTCCAATGGAAGTCAGGAGGCCCGGGTGCAGGTCCAGCTCAATGATGATGTGGTACTCGACAGCCGTCGGGCCGTGTGGCTTCCCCGGCAGAAAACCCTGGTGCTCTCCGATTTCTTCATCGGCCTCGGTGCCGCCCGCCGCCGCCGCCCAGATCCCCTGCCCGCACCCAGCCAGCAGGATATCTGGGAACGGGCCTTCAGCCTCATCGAGAGCTATGCCCCGGAGCAGGTGGCCCTGCTGGGTGACCTGAAACCCAACCAGGGCAACCTCGAAAGGGAGGAGGCGGAGGAATTGCGGGCCATTTTCCGCAAGCTCTCCGCGGGGGGACGCACCGTCATCCAGGTGGTGGGCCACCCGGAACGGAGTACCGGGCAGGCCCTGGAGGATTGCGGCATCCGCCCCGTGGAGCAACAGCGGGTGGGCCCGTACACCCTGATGCACCGCCGCCGGGTTTTCGTCTACCCGCGCCACGACACAGGCCAGGGCTTCTGGATCAACGGGGGCGTGCACCCGCTGTTCGCGGTTCCATGCCAGGGACCCGCCGGAGAGGCCGATTGGATGCGGCTGCCCGCTTTCCTCTACACGGGTTTCGCGCTCATCATGCCGCCCTTCGTGAGCTACGCCCAGGGCTTCGAAGTCATCCAGTCCGAGCGCCTGCCCCGCCAGGCCAGGGCCTGGACCCTCCTGGGCGACCGCATCAGCCCGCTGGATTTGCCCAGCCTGCCACCGGCACCCGAGTCCCTGCGGACGCTCACGCGGCCGCTCCGGCGCGTGCGCGAACCCGAAAAGGAGGGCTGAACTAGCGGAACTTTCGCCGGGGAAGTGCGGCGCCGCCCGCCAGGCGGCGGCCATCGTCCAGGGTGAGATCCCAGCCCACCTGATTCCCCTTCTTCAGGCCCAGGCGCCGGATGGTGCCAGCGGCGAATTCGATGAAATGCCGGGCGGGCAGGGTTCCCCCATAGGTTGGGCAGTCGCCCCCGCGCATGGGGCTGCAGGGCGGCACCCGCTCGGCCAGTTCCACCACCCGGCCCGAGTCGTCCACCCACACCACATCCAGGGCGATGAGGCAGTTCTTCATCCAGATGGCGTGGTAGCCATCCTCGGCATAGACAAAGAACATGCACCGATCCTTGGCCAGGGATTGCCGATACATCAGGCCCTTCTCCTTCTCCGGCTCCGTGGCGGCCACCTCGGCCATGAAGGCGTGCTGACGGAAGGCCACGGTGCCCCCGCCTGCCGACAGGAGCGGCAGGGCCAACAGCAGGGCGAACAACAGGCGCATGGGGCCTCCGGGGTTCTCCAGTATCCGACAACAACCCGGGAGCGGGAACCCACCCGCGGGGCCCGGCCTGGCCTCAGCTGCCCGTGCCGCCCAGCCACTCCGCCAGGCGCTCGGCATCGCTTTCGCGGTGGTAGCCATGGAAGGCGAGGCGCAGGTAGCCCTCCCGCACGGAGGCGAAGATGCCTCGGCGATAGCCCGCCCGCAGGATCTGCTCCAAGCCCTGGGCACCCAGCCCACGGTGGTGGAAGGACAGGATGGAGCCCAGGCGCCCAGCCTCTAATAGCCCCAGCAATCGCCCTGCTTCCCGCTCCCAGGGGTCGCCCTGGAGAGCCGTGAGAACACGCCGTTGCAACCCGGCGATGTATCCGGCGATGACCGGCACACCAGCGGCCTGGATGAGACGCAGGGATTCCAGCAGGGCCGAGGCCATGAGCAGATTGGGGCCACCGGGTTCCAGGGCCCGGCCATCCCGCAACCAGGCCCGATGGAAGTCGGTGGAGGGGCGGCTGAAGTCCGTGGCCTCCTCGACCGCCAGCCAGGTTCCAGAAGGAGACAGTGAATGTCTAAATCGCTCCTCCGTCCAGAGAAAGCCTATCCCCTGCGGCGCCAGCAGCCCCTTGTGGCCACCGGTGGCGAAGGCGGCGAGGCCTTCGCAGGAGATGGGGAAGGTGCCGGCGCCCTGGATGCCGTCCACCACCAGATGCACGCCCCGCTTGGCACAGCCGGCGGCCAGCCGGGCAAGATCGAGTTTCAGTCCGTCCTGGAAGCGCACCCAGGACAGGGCGAGGATGCGGGTGCGGGGACCCAGGGCATCCAGCAGGCGCGTTTCAGGGTCGGCCTGGCGGGTGGGCGGCGTGGTTCCCCAAGCCTGGGCCCCGGCGCGGTGGCCTTCCCACAGGGGAACCTCCCGGTAGGTCACTCCCCGTGGATGCAGGGCCAGCCAGGGCCAGGCATTGGAGGGGAACTCGCCCAGCGGCGCCACCACTTCATCTCCGGAGCACCAGGGGAAGCCCTGCGCGATCGCCACCAGGCCCGATGAGGTGGTGGGTGTCAGGCTGATGTCCTCGGGTCGCCCCTGAACCAGGTCGGCGGCCTCGGCCCGGACGGCGGCGGGCAGGCCCAGGAAATCATCTTCCCAGCGCACTTCCCAAGGGCGCAGTTCCTTCTGCATGAGTCCCCGCACGGCCCTCATGGTGGCCCGGGGCACGGGCCCCTCGGAGCAGTGCATCACCCACAGATGATCATCATCCAGGTGGAAGAGGGCCGGATTCAGCGGCGCCGCAGTCATCCCTTGCCCGAGGCCAACAGGGCCTTCAGGCCCACCGGGAAAAGCGGTTCCACCATGTTCTGCACGGCCGCGGCGTACTGCTGGATCTCCCATTGGGCGTGGCTGTCTGACCGCAGGCGAATGAAATGGGCCACCGCCTGGAGGCTCACCGTCCAGTAGACCTCCGAGTACAGCCCCACCGGGAGCACGCACCGGGCCTGCTCCCGGCAGACACCCAGGGCGAGCAACTCCTTGTAGTGGGCCACCGATCCCCGGCAGGCCTCGAGGAAACTGGCCGTGGCGCGCTGTTTGCTCGCGGCGTCAATCTCGCCCTCGCTGCCCTGCTTGTTCACCTTCGCCTGACGCCGGAACACCTCGGGCACATAGAACTCATCCTCGGGGAACTCCACATACCTTCCCGAGATTTCATTGAACTCCGAGCCGATCCGATGTTTCATCCATTGCCTGAAGACGAAAATGGGCGCCTTCACATGCAGGGTCAGCGCGGTGTGACGGAAGGGCGAGGTGTGCTCGTGGATGGCCAGGTAGTCCACCAGCTTGGCATCGGCGTCCTCGAAGGCTGCCTTCTGCTTGCCGAACGAAACCCTTGCCGCGTTCACCACGGACAGGTCAGAGCCCATGTGATCCACCAGGCGCACGAAGCCCTTGTCCAACACCTTGATCTCGGGATTCGCCATGGCACCCTCCGGGGCCTCCAGGGTATCGCGCCTGTTCCACCCCGCACGACCGCAGCGGCGCTCCTGGTATCCTGGAGACCTCCAGGAGCCGACCATGAAGTTCTTCATTGACACCGCGAACATTGACGAAATCAAGCGCATCAACGCCCTGGGCGTGCTGGATGGCGTGACCACCAACCCCAGCCTCATCGCCAAGGAAACGGGCAAGCCATTCGAGGCGATCATCGCCGAGATCTGCGGCATCGTGGATGGCCCCATCAGCGCCGAGGTCATCGGCCTGGAGGCCCCGGGCATGATCGAGGAGGGGCGCCGCCTCGCCAAGATCCACAAGAATGTGGTGGTGAAGCTACCCCTGATCCCCGATGGCCTCAAGGCCTGCAAGGCCCTCAGCGCCGAAGGCATCCACACCAATGTCACCCTCTGCTTCAGCGCCACCCAGGCCCTCATGGCCGCCAAGGCCGGCGCCACCTATGTGTCGCCCTTCGTGGGCCGCCTGGACGACATCAATGCCGAGGGCATGGACCTGATCCGGGAAATCTGCGCCATCTTCGAGAACTACCAGTTCAGCACCCAGTGCCTGGCCGCCAGCATCCGCAGCCCCCGCCATGTCACAGAATCCGCCCTGGCCGGCGCCCATGTGGCCACCATCCCCACCAAGGTCTTCGACCAGATGATCAAGCACCCCCTCACGGACAAGGGCATCGAGGGCTTCCTGGCGGACTGGAAAAAGGGCGGGCGGTAGCGGGAGCCTTGCCGGTTCGTCAATCGTGATCCAGGGTGTGCAGGACCTCCGGTAGGATGCCTACGGGCCTTGTTCGGCCCGGAGGTGATCCCCATGGACGCAACCACTTCGATGCTCCGCCGCTGTGAGATTTTTTCCGGGTTGTCAGATACGGATCTGAACCTCATCGCCCGGGCCACCCGCCGGCGGGAAGTGCCGGCGGGCACCTGCCTGTTCAGGCAGGGGGAGCCGCGGTCCGGGGCCACGGTCATCGCTGAAGGCCGGGTGGAAATCACCCGGGACAACGGCGCGGGACCCGAGCCCGTGGTCCTCCTCGGCCCGGGGGATGTGGCGGGGGAACAATCCTTCCTGGCCCTCAGCGCCCATTCGGCCACGGGCACAACCCTCAGTCCAGCGGTGCTGCTGGAGCTGGACCGCACTGCCGTCCTCCAGAGCCTGGGGCAGGATGGAACCGCCGCCATCGCCGTGCTGAGCAAGGTGGCCAATGTGCTGCACCAGCGCCTGCTGTACGCGGCCAATCCCCGCACGGGCCGGGAGCAGGCCTACGCTAGCGGCCGCACCCGCACGGAAACCGACCTGCTGGGCAGCATGGAGGTGCCGGAGGATGCCCTGTTCGGTGTCCAGACCCTGCGGGCAGTGCACAACTTCCCCATCACCGGCACTCCCACCAGCCACTTCCCCTCTCTCATCCGCGCCCTGGCCATGGTGAAACAGGGTGCAGCCCGCGCCAACGCCCGGCTTGGACTGTTGGACGCAGGAATCGCCAGGGCCATTGACCGCGCCTGCCAGGAAATCGTGGATGGCCACTGGCACGGCCACTTCCCCACGGACATGGTGCAGGGCGGCGCCGGCACCTCCACCAACATGAACGCCAACGAGGTCATCGCCAACCGCGCCCTGGAGCTTCTGGGGCACAAGCGCGGCGAGTATGTCCACTGCCACCCCAACGACCATGTGAACCTGGGCCAGAGCACCAACGATGTGTACCCCACGGCCCTGCGCCTCAGCACGATCTTCAGCCTGCGGAGCCTGCTGGATGCCATGGAAGGCCTCAAAGCGGCTCTCCACGCCAAGGGCCAGGCGTTCTCCGATGTCATCAAGATGGGGCGCACCCAGTTGCAGGATGCTGTCCCCATGACCCTGGGCCAGGAATTCGAGGCCTATGCCGTCACCACCGGGGAGGACATCGAGCGGCTGCGGGAGACGGCCCGGCTCTTCCTGGAAATCAACATGGGCGCCACGGCCATCGGCACAGGCATCTGCGCCGACCCCCGCTACCCCAAGGCCGTGGTCGAGGACCTGCGCACCATCAC
>JBBIHT010000095.1:0-7593 GCA_037446845.1 Geothrix sp.
AGTGCCTTGCGGGACATGCGGGCGAAGGGCGGGGCTTCCTGGCGGATCATGGGGCGCTCCAGGAGGAACTGGTACCACTGTTCCCCGTAGACCTTCATCTTGAGGGCCTTGCCGTTCTGGAGCAGGTTGCGGTTGGTGATGAGCCGCTCGTCACCCTTGCAGACCCCCAGTCCGCGGTTGAGCATCTCGATGGCCTTGTCACGGTCGCCCATTTCCACCAGCACGAAGGCATAGACCGCGTAGAGGAGGCTCTCCTTCTTGCCGGTTTTCAGGGCCAGGTTGAAGGTTTCCTTGGCTTTCTTCCGCTCGCCCCGCTTCCACTGGAGGATGCCCAGCATGGCCTTGGCGATGTAGTGCTGCATGGAAGCTGCGGCGAGCAGGGGCTCGGCCTCCTCGTTCTTCTTGCGGAGGTACTGGACCACACCGATCTGCCCGTCAATGCTGCCCTTGACGAGGAACTGGCGGGGGCCGAAGCGGTACCCTTCCTTCATGGTCTCGATGGCCTTGTCGAACTGCTGTTTCTTGAGCAGTTCACCAGCGCGGGTGAAGATGGCTTCGAGCTCCTGCTGGACCTTCCGCCCCAGCCAGATGAAGAGGGCGCCCCCGGCCAGGAGGCCAAGCGGCAGGCTGATCCACAGCTTGATGCTGAGGAGGCTGGTCAGCAGGATCACGGCAAGGGCGGCGCCCAGGCCGAGGAGGAGATTGATCACGAAGGCTCCCATCGGCGCGGCCCGTTCCCGGACCAAAGGGCCATTTTATCGGCCTTCCCGCCGATTTTCCATGGAGATTCAGGCGATGATTCCGCTACGCGAGGGGGCGGGCTTGCGCCGGCGGACGGGGCGCCTGGCGGGCCCGGCCAGGGCTTCCTTGCGCGGTCGCCCAGGGCCGCGCTTGAGGAGCGGATCCTTGGCCTTGGCCACCTTGCGGATCTTGGCCTTTCTGTCCTTCCTTGCGCCTTCGCGGCGGATCAGGGCCGCGGCGGCTCGGCCAGTGACCACCACGCTGGAGCCATCCTTCAATTTTTTGAGTTTGCTGCCGGGCTTCCGCCCGCGCTTCAGGCTCATGGCAAGGGGCTCGTCCTGAAGCAACTCCAGCTCAAGGCTGCGCTGAAGCTCCAGCATTTCACCCTGATCTGTTTCATGGTCATAGCCACAGAGATGCAGGAAGGCATGGATGACCAGGGTCTGCACTTCCCGCCTGCGACTGACGCCGAATTTCTTGGCCATTTTATCGGCGGTCGGAAGACTGATGACGATGTCACCAAGGTGAGGAAACGCGCCCTTCTCGACGCTCGATGGAAAACTCAGGACATCGGTGGTCGTATTCTTTCCACGGTGCTCGCGGTTCATTTTTTTCATGCCGCGATCATCCACATAGGTCAAGGAGATTCCCTGGGCCGAAGGGGCCAGCCGGTCGCGGAGGGAGCGGAATAAACCGCCGAGGGATTGCTCACCGGGCCCCCGCATCTTGCTGCGGCTCGACCAGTCAATGGTAAAGGGCAAGGGCTTGTCACTCATGGGGTACTCCACATCTGAACGCCACATCGGGGGAACAGGCTGGGTTCAATTAAGCATTTTGTCAATATCTGATTTCTAGATGCAGGAATCGCGCGAATGCAGTTAGCCACGAATTGGGTGTGGTTTGGGCTAAAAAGGTTCCCATTTAGATTGGAAGTATTGCCTTCATTATGAAAAATCAAGCATAAATCAGATTCGAGTGACCGCCGCGGCCGCTGGCATGCTGTAGGGATGTTGCCCAGACTTCCTCCCGAATTGCGCGAACCCCTGGATGGCTTCCTGGCCCTGCTGGACCGGTGGAATCGGCGCCATGCCCTCACTGCCCTGGCGCCTGAACTGCGCCGGGAGGAACTGCTGCTGGATGCCTCGGCGCTGCTCCCCTTTCTGCAGACGCTCCCGGCCGGGTCGAAAGTAGCCGATCTGGGTACGGGCATGGGTTGCCCAGCCGTGCTCCTGGCCCTGGCCAGGCCCGACCTCGAGGTGATCGGGGTGGATGCCTCGGGGAAGAAGGTGGCCTTTGTGCATCAGGTGGCCCTGGAACTGCCCGTCCCCAATCTCAGGGCCATCCATGGTCGCCTGGAATCCCTGCCCCCGCTCGAGGCCCAGTGGGGCACCGCCAAGGCCCTGGCCCCGGTGGCGGCGCTGGTGGCCTGGTGGCAACGGCACGGTCGTGTCGGCGCCCCCTTTTTCGCCCTGAAGGGGGAGGGCTGGCGGTCGGAACCCCTGCCCGCCGGGTGGCACGCCCAGGCCCATCCCTATGAACTGCCCACCCGGGGGCGGCGGGTGGTGGTGGAGTTGCGACCGAATCCATAGCCAAGGGCCCCGGTAAGGGGCCCTTGGGCAGGAGATGATCTGCTACTGGGTAACGGTATCGCCGATGCGCAGTTCCTCGTTGGCTCGCAGCACACGGCAGGTGGCAGTCCGACTTTCGGTCTTCACCACCAGCACCTGGGCCAGGTAGTGGGTGGTGGTTTCCTGGGCGGGTTTTCTGTCGCCATCGGAACCCACCGGGAAGGTCTTCACCCTCACGGCCAGGAGGACATCCCCCACCTTGAGGCCATCGCTGGAGCCCTTGTCCACCAGGACCATGTCCCCATTGCCACTGTTCTGGTGATTGTCCCTGGACCAGACGATCTGGGCAGCGTTCGCCGCTACCTTCACGGGATCCCCAGTATCGGACCGGAGCGTCAGGGGCAGATTGGCGGGCTCGGTGAACCGCACCAGGTGATCGCCCTGCTGCACGGTATCCATGGTCCGCTCGACCATGGCCACGGAACCCTTGGTCTGGGCGGTGACAACCCTCACCACGCCGATCTGCTGCACCACATCCCCCAGTTTCTGCTTGGGGTGGGCGGGATGGAGCAGGTGGCGGGCCACGGTCTTCAGCACCAGGAAGCGGTCACCGGCCTTCACGCCCTGATCGCTGCCACCGTTCATGTAGATGGTTTCGCCCTGGGTCAGGTACTGGCGATCCTCGCGGCGGTTGGAGGTGATGGTGAAGGCCCCCTGGGCCTTGTAGTGGGTCTCGGCGCCCTCGACGAGGTAGGGCAACTGGATGAAGTCCTGGAAGGCAAAGTCCAGCTCGGGTCGGCGCACGGCGGAGGGATCCGCGTGCCGCTGATCGGGCAGGAGGTCGCTGACGGCGCCAGGCACGGACTCGGGGCCGGCCACGCCCCGGGCGAGGTCAATGATCAGGGGATCGCCAGGATAGATCCAATGGGGATCCTTGACCCACTGGTTCAGTTCCCAGATCTGGGGCCAGGCGTAGGGGTTGCCCAGGTACCTGCCCGAAAGATCCCAGAGGGTGTCGCCCTTCTGGACGATGTGGGTCCGGGAACCCTCCGGCACCTTGAGTTCCTTGGGGTAGTCCCACTTGGAAGCATGGGCTTCCACCTGCGTGGAGCCGGCTGCGGTGGGCTCCTGGGCAGCGAGGTCTGGGCCCGCCATGGACAGAGCCGCCAGGGCCAACGGCGCCACCGCAAGGGTGCGCAACCGGCCGAAATGCCTGCGATTGGGCTGGTGCATCATGAACCCCCAGAGAGGATTAGGTAGCGCTGATTATAGGTCTTCGACTCGGATCATATCGGAAAATAATGACAATCGGTTGCGAACCTCGTCCTGGGTGATTTGCTCCAGCCGTTCCGTCGAGAACCGCTCCACGGTGAAACTGGCCATGACCGAACCCACCAGGGTGGCGTGCTTCAGCGCCGTCACATCCATGCGCTCGATCCAGGCCAGGTAGCCCAGGAACCCCCCGGCGAAGGTATCGCCCGCCCCGGTGGGATCAAAGACATCCTCCAGGGGGTAGGCGGGAGCGGCAAAGATGCCATCGGGGGTGAAGAGGGCCACACCGTATTCCCCCCGCTTCACCACCAGGATGCGGGGGCCCAGGGCCTGGACCTTCCGGTAGGCCTTGATGAGGCTGTGTTCCTGCGTAAGTTCGCGCACTTCCGCATCGTTGACCAGGAGGATGTCCACCTCCCGCAACACCGCCTCCAGGGCCGACCGGGCCCCGCGGATCCAGTAGTTCATGGTGTCCAGGGCGATCCATCTGGGGCGGGATTTCAGTTGTCGCACCACATCCAGCTGGAGCACGGGGTCAATGTTCCCCAGGAAGAGATAGGGCGAGTCCTGATACGAGGGCGACAACCTGGGCTTGAAGGTGGCAAAGACATTGAGATCCGTGGCCAGGGTTCGGGCCTCGTTGAGGTCGTAGCCGTAGGCGCCCTTCCAGTGGAAGCTGAGCCCGGGCACCCGGGAGACTCCATCCAGGTCAATGGGCCGCCCCTCGAAAACCCGCAACTGGTCGGGGCCGAAATCCTCTCCCACCACGGCCACCACCCGTACGGTATGGAAGCGGCTGGCGCTGAGCGAGAAGTAGGTGGCCGATCCGCCCAGGGCGTGCTGGCGGGTGCCGAAGGGCGTTTCCAGATCATCGAAAGCCACACTGCCGACCACGAGCAGGCTCATCGGGTCGCCTCCGGGCGTTCAGGTTCGGGTGGCGGGGGGGCGAAATAGAGCAGCCAGGCCTCGTTGCCCCCCATGGGAATGGGGGCCCGGGCATAGCGGGCCACCGCCGGGAGGCTGCCGGAGCTCAGCAGCGTCAGCAGGCCCTCATGGAGTAGAGGATCGGAGCCCAGGGTGACCTGAAGCACCCGCCAACCCAGGACGCAGCCATCCCCCAGCCGGTCCTTGAGGCGCCCCAGGGCATCCCCCAGGGAATGGCCCCGCAGGTCCAGAACGGCATCCACCTCCAGGGCCATACCCGCCGCCAGATTGAATTGCGAGGGCGCCGCGCCAGCTTCCGGCGTGAGCACCGTAAGGTCCGAGGCGGCCAGGGAAGCGGGCGGTACCGGAAAATCAGGAAGCGGGTCTGGGCCGGACTCCGCCGAAGGCGGCGCGGGTGCGCCCAGGGGCGGGGGAGCAGGCCTCCCCGTGGCCGGGGACAGGGGTGCCTGGGCCTTGGGAGTGGCGGGCCTGGTCTGGACCAGGCCGGGCAGTCCCTTGGCCAACGGCTTGAGGCCTTTCAGGTCGCGCAGGGCTTCGTCGAAGGTTTCGGGCGGTTTCGTCGGGGCTTCAACGGGTTTCTGCGGCGGCTCCACAGTGCCCGGAGCCGGCGAGGGTACCGGCGCGGCGGCCCGCCTCAATCCCATGGCAGCCATGAACACCGCATCCTCAGCCTCCATGGGCGCCGGGGCAGCCGGCTTGGGGGCTGGCCTCGGCATCCTGGGTGCGGGAGCCGCTGGTTCGGGGGCCAGTTGCTGCTTCAATTTCGCCAGATCCTGCTTCCACGCCATGGGCCATCCTTGTCCAGTCCAGAGTAGGCCATCGGAGCGCCGCCCCAAAGCCCACTGTTGCGCTGCCGCATCGTGCCGAGGCAAAACGCCATGGCCGGGCCAGCGACTCAACCCCACGGGATCAGGATGCATCCAATGAGTGACGCCGTTTGGCGTAAGCTGGCACAGCCTTCGCTCGTAACAGCATCATCTCCGGGAGATCCCATGCGCGCCAAAGCCCTCCTCCTCACCCTTCCCCTGCTCCTGGCGGCAGGATCGCAGGCGCAGGCCCAGTCTCCCCACATGGGGTTCAGCCTGAACCTGCTCTTCCCCACAGGGGATTTTGCCAGCAAGACCTACCCCGCCTATTTCAGCCCTTCCGCTGGCTATGTCATTCCTCCCCAGAAGGAATCCTACGATGTGGGCCTGGGCGGCAGTTTCACCATTAGTTTCCCCATGGACCGCACACTGGCCCTGCGGCTGAACCTCAGCGGCTCCGCGGCCAATGGCACGAACCGCGCCCCTGGGGAAACCACCATCAACCTCCGCCATTCCCAGTTCAACCTCGGGGGCGACCTGCAGATCTTCCCGCAGGGCACCGCCTTCCGTCATCGGGGCCTCTTTTTCGTGGCGGGACTTTCCGCGGATTTCGAGACCTTCGACCGCAGTTTTGGTGATCCGCTCTACGACTACACCGATACGACCCGCAAAAGCCGCCTGGGCGCTACCGGCGGCCTGGGCCACAGCTTTGGCTATGACGCGGGCATGCGCTTCACCCTGGAGGCCACCTTCCACAAGACCCTCACGGGCAATGATGTGAACGCAGGCGATCCCCCCAGCACGGATTTCCTGAAGGTGGCCTTCGGCTTCGTGTTCTGAGCCAGATTCGCCCCATGCGAGCGCCCCCGACCGGGGGCGGTTGCATGGAGGATGGGCAGGGCTACTTCTTCTTGATGGACTTCTTCCGCTTGGGCCTGCTGGGTTCCGGGGCCTCGTCCTTGCCCAGCAGGGCATTCACCAGGCGGGTGGCGGCGGCATTGGCTGGATCAAGCCGCTGGAGGCGCCGGGCATAGATCAGCCGCTCCTGGCGGGGCCGGGCCTCGTCGGCCTTCACCTGCTCAACCTTCTCCGCCACATAGTGCGGGGTGCCGCCGGCCTCCGCCAGGTCAGCCTTTTCCTTGGCGAGGAAAGCCTGCCAGTCGGTGGCGGCCTTGGCGGTGGTGGTTTTGGCCTCCCCGAGGCGCGCCAGAATCTCTCCGATGTCCTTCAGGGCGCGTTCGCTGTGGGCAATGGCAGCGTTCTGCTCGTCCATGAAGATCTTGAGCTGCCGGTGGAGCTTCATCTGGTCAGAACTGAGCCCCGGAGCCGCTTCCAGCTCCTGGAGGCGGGGTGCCTGCTTGGCCATGGCCTCCCTGAACTCCTTGAGCTTCTGCTCGTGTTCCAGGCGGGTCTTGGCCAGCAACGGCTCAGCCGAGGCTAGGTTCTCCTGGGCCGCGGCCTGGGCCTTCTGCAGGTGGAGCACCGCATCCTCCCAGGTGCCCTCCGAGGCACAGGCCCGGGCGGCCAGGCTGTGGAGCGCCACGAGGGCATGCATGTCGTTGTAGTCCGAAGGATTGACCGTGGTGCCCTCCCGGCCCAGCAGAGCTTCCACGCCCTTGCGGACACCGGGGGCATCCCCGTGCTCCAGCTGCAGTTCCCAGGGGCCGCGTACCTCCTTGAACCGATCCGTGAGGCTCTGTGCGGCCAGAGGCAGGCCCAGAGCCAGGATGACCAGGCTGGCCGACAGCATACCGATTAGAGTCATGGATGCTCCTTGCCCGGGCGATGGGCTGAGTTATTTCTTCCGGCGGGAGGAGGCCTTCTTGGTGGCCTTGGCTTCCTTCTGGAAGGGCTCTTTGCCTGCTTTCAGGTTGGCCAGGGCCTTGGTGGCGCCAGTATTGCCGGGATCCAGCACCAGCAGGCGGTTGAGGAAGGAGGCCTGGGCCTGGGCATTGCCGAGCCTGGTGAGGTTCTCCGGCGCGCGGAGGACGGCATCCACCCAGTTCTTCTTGCCGACGATCTTCACCCGCTTCACCACCTGCTGGGTGTTGAACTCGGTGATTTCCTTGTTCTGGTTGGCCAGGGCCTCCTTGGCCTTGCCGGAGGCGTCTTCGGCGGCCTTCAGCATGGCGGCCACTTCTTTCCGGTTGTCATCCAGCATCTTCAGGACTTTGGGGGCATTGACCAGGTTCAGCTTGTGGACGGGCAGGGCCGCGTTGATCTGATCCAGTTCCTGCTGCTCCTGGGGGGACTTGGCGATG
>JBBIHT010000096.1:0-7580 GCA_037446845.1 Geothrix sp.
GCTCTTCCGATCTTTCCTCGGTCAGGCCCATGCGCTGGGCCGCCCTGGCTTCGGTCTCAAGGTCGCAGGGGATCACGCCCGGGTCATCGGTCCCAAGGGCGCAGCGCACGCCGGCCTTGAGCATCCGGGGCAGGGGATGGGGGGTGACATCGGCCGCCAGGGCTCGGTTGGAGCTGAGGCAGATGTCCACGGGAATGCGCCGCTCGGCCAACAGTTCAAGGGTGGCCGCCTCCGCCCGAACGCCGTGGATGATGCGGGACACGCCGCCTTCCAGGATGGCCTCCCTCACCTGGGAGCCAGGCCCATTCTCCCCGGCGTGGGCGGCCACGCGCAGCCCCGCGGTGCGGGCCCGTTCGAAAACGGGAGCCCAGGCCCGGAAGGGCGAGCCCTCCAGGCCTCCGGTGGAGAACCCCCGCACGAAGGCGGGCAGGGCAGGGAGCACCAGGTCCAGGGTGGCGTGTCCGTGGGCGGGGCCGAAGTGGTTCACGGCCTCCACGATCACGCAGGCCTTGACACCTGCGGCGGTCGCTTGGCCCAGGCCCGCTTCCAATCCAAGCCAAAGGTCATCGAGGCTGATCTGGGCCTGGTGGACGACGAGAAAGTGGGGCGAAAGCCACAGGTCGAAGCCGGTACCACCGGCCTTCAGGGTGCGCAGGCAGACCGTCTCAACCGCCTTCTGGATGGCTTCCCGGTGATCCAGAAGCCGGGCGCCGAACAGAAAGGCCTCGATGAACCCCGGGAAGGGCACCGCCCCGCCCCTCCAGAGGGTTTCCAGTGCCTGCGGACAGGTCAGTCCCCGGCGCAGGGATTCGGAGCGCACCCAGGCGGGGTCCAGGGCGCCCTCCAGGTGGGTATGCCGGTCAATGAGGGGGGAGCGGAGGTTGGGGCTCACTGGCATAGTATGCCCACTCGCGCGCGGTCCTCGCTTCGCAGCGGGCATTCAGCGCGCGTGGGCACGATGAATCGGCGGGTTAACCTACTTCGTCATTCGTCGTAGTCGTCCATGCGCAGGTCGCCGGGGTCATGGGTTTCGCCGCGGCCCCGTTCGAGGGGAACGGCTGTCTCTGAATAGCCTTCCTCCGCGGTCTCGGCTTCCGGCTCGGGGGTGAAGTCGTCCTCGATGACATGAACGCTCTTTTCCTTCTTCACCATTTTGGACTTGGCGGGGGCGCCCTTCTGGTTGGCGTTGCACTTCGGGCAGATGGCCTCGGGCTTGCCGAAATCATAGAATTTTGCCGCGCACTGGTAGCACGTGAACTTTTTGCCAAGATTCGCCATGAGTCCCGTCCTCTTCACATCCAAGGGAACAAGGTTTGTAGCAGACTCCTGAGTCCTTGTCACGCCCTGCCGGTTTTCTCTAGTCCCAGGGATGGGCACCCAGCTTTCCGGGGTCCCCCTCGCAAAGCTGCTGGATGAGGGTCTTCGAGAAGACATGGGCCTGGCGCTCGAAGGCTTCGCCGAACCGCTCCACGAAGGTGGCCCGGCTCCGCTCAAGCTCGTCCCGGAGCAGACGGTAGAGGTTGCCCGTGCTGCGGGCCTGGGCCACCTTGGCGGGGAAATAAAGCTCGATATCGCCCACCAGGACCCTTGCCAGCCGCTCTGCGGAGGCCTGGGTACGGGGGTCCATCTCTTGGGGAGCGGTCGCCTCCAGGGGATCTGCCAGGCGTTCCGTGGGGGCACTGGGGTGGACTGCTTCGGGAAGTGCCTGGGCCGGAGCCATGGCGGCAGGGGCTGCCTGGAAAACCGGGGCGGGAACAGCAGGGTGCGGGGCGGGGGCTTTGGCAGAGGCCTCATCGTCCTTCGCGGCGGCCAGGGCCCCGAGCATGGCCGAGGCCGCATGGGCCAAGGCCCGCACCTGATCGGGATGGTCAAGGCGGTTCCGCAGGCCGCTGTCCACCAGCAGCAGGGCCACCGTCTTTTTTCGATGGTGGATGGGGAAAATGGCGGCCTCGGCGGCCTCGAAGGGGCCCAGGGGGGTCAGGAGCGCGGCATAGCCGGGGCCCTTGCGGCGGATGCTTCGCACCAGGCCCTGGATGAGGGCCTCCAGTTCCGGGGGCGGGACCACGGCGCCGGGTTTCGCAGGGCCGTCCGACTCGAAGCCTCGCTGTGCGTAGAGCGACGCCAGCCCCTGCTTCAGGATGAACAGGGCACTCCGCTCCACCAGGGGCACAAGGGCGTCCAGCAACCGTTTCAGCAGATCACCCTGGCTGTTGGCGGTTTCCACCAGGTCCAGTGCCGTGGCCAGGGGGGCATCCGAGGTTTCCGAGGGGACGAAGGGGGCCGACTGGGCCAGGCTTTCGCGCAAACCTTCCAGAAGGAGCTCGTCGGGCTGGAAGCGCTGCAGGGATTGCTGCCAGGTGGCCATGACCCCCTCCAGCAGGGCCTGGTTCTGCTCGTTCAGCCAGGCCTCCAGTCGGGCACGGAGGGGATCGGGTCGGGTGGAATCCGTAGGGCGTGCTTCGCGCATCGGCGGCTCGGGGGAAGGGTGACTCCCCAGGGTACCCCATTCCAGCCCCATTCCCGCTGGCTGGCAAATAAGCCCCATAACCGGATAGGATGAGCCTGGTTCCTTGGAGTCCTCGGATGGCGGATCTTTCGATCTCGGTGAGGCAGGTTGGCGAAGTGGCAGTGGTCCTTCCCTCCGGGTTCATCAATGCCCATACCGTTCGCGAATTCGAAGGCGTGCTCGAGGACCTGGTGGGGGGTGGACGCTACGCCATCCTGCTCAACTGCAAGGATCTCAACTATATAAGCTCGGCCGGCCTGGGGGCCATCATGGGCCTCATCGAGACCGTGCGGGAGCATGGCGGTGACATCTTGCTTTCCAACCTGCAGGAGAATGTCTTCGCCATCTTCGACACTCTCGGATTCACCCAGCTCTACCGGGTCTTCAGTGACGAGGACCAGGCCCTGGCGGCCCTCCCGGTCCGAAAGGACTGAGCGTGACGGCCAAGGTGGATCACGCAGTGTTCCGGCTCGTCATCCCGAGCCAGACACGGTATCTCAATCTGGTGACGGGCCTCGCCAAGCGGGCGTCCCTGGCCGCGGGTTTTGATGATGCCGCCGCGGCCAAGGTGAGCATCGCGGTGGACGAGGCGGTGACGAATGTCATTCTCCATGCCTACCATGGCGAAGGGGAGCACAGCGTGGAGCTGGAACTGCGCTTCACGCCAACGGCGCTGGAAATCCACATCCTGCATTCGGGCCAGGGCATCCGGGGCGACCAGATGGTGCTGCCTGATCCCACGGAGTACATCAAGCATCCCCGGAAGGGCGGTCTGGGCCTCCTGCTCATGAGCCGCTTCATGGACGAGGTGCGGTACAAGGCCGACGAATCCTCGGGCCGCAATGAATGCTGCATGATCAAGAAAATCAGCTGAACTGGGTGTCCTGCCCCGCCATGCCCCTCACCCCCTTCGACCGCCTTCGCGCGCTGGCCCTCAGCATTCCTGAAGGTGCCCAGGAGCTGCTGCCGCTCATTGATTTCCTGGAGGCCTTCCCGGAGCAGGGCAGCGAGGAGGACCTGATCCATCTCGTGGGCATCACGGCCCTGGGCATCGCCAAGGCCAGCCAAGGCGGCCTTTGGGATGGGAGCAAGTGGCTGTTCCTGCGGGGGGCGGCGCCCGCCTTCCCCACCCATCCGGGCGAGGGCTGGCAGGTCCACCCCTGGCGCTACCTGGACGAGGTCTACGGGCACCTCGTGCTGAGGGTGGACGCCCTCCCGGATGCCCTGCCGCTGCTCCTGTCCATCAGCGCGCCCCTGCTGGCCTGGCGACGCGCCGAGGCCGTCCGCAGCAGCCAGAACCAGGCCCTGGCTCTGCAGCTCTCCCGCCTGAACACCGTCTTCGAGCTCACCCGCAACCTGGGCGAGGTGGAGACCCGCCGGGACCTGGTGCGTCTCATGGCCAATACCCTCATGGGCGAGTTTCGCGTCATGCGCCTGCTGGTGGTGGATAACCAGGGGGCGGTGCTGCACGCCAAGGGGGTGGGCGCAGTCCCGGCCGTGCTGGAAGGGGATGGCCTGAGGGAGATCGTCCAATCCCGGGGCCTGCTTCACGCCATCGAGCTGGGGGACCAGACCCGCAGTCACGGGTTCGCCTACCTAGCTGAGCCTGTGGTGGGGAAGCTCTCGGAGGATGACCGGGTCTTTCTCAGGACGCTCCTGAACCTCACCTCCAGCCAGCTGTCGAACCTAGAGTTCCGGGAGGCGCGGGTCCTGGCCGAACGGATGGACAAGGATCTGGATCTGGCCCGCAACATCCAGCGCAGCATGCTCCCCAAGAACCTGCCCGAGCCCCGGGGCTGGTCCTGCGCCGCCGCCAACCTGCCCTACCAGGCCGTGGGCGGGGATCTCTACGACCTGTGGATGGCCCGGGAGGAAGGGGCCGGGGAGCGCTTGCACCTGGTGGTGGGGGACATCTCCGGGAAGGGATTGCCGGCCTCCCTGATGATGACGCAGCTCTCGGCGCTCCTCCGGGCCATGGCGGATCACCGGGTGCGCGATTGGGGCCGTCTGGCTGAGCGGGTCAACCGCCGGATGAACGAGGTGCGCGACGGCAACCGCTACACAACCCTGGTGGCGGGCAGTCTCAATCCAGAGACCGGCGATCTGCATTATGTGAACGGGGGCCACAACCCGCCTCTGCTCGTGCGTTCCCACGGCGGGATCGAACGCCTGGAGCCCACGGGCCCCATGGTGGGCCTCTTTCCGGGGGCCACCTTCCGGGAAGGCCGAGTGCACCTGGATCCAGGGGATGTACTGGTGATTTTCACCGATGGCCTGGTGGAGGCCGAGAACGCCCAGGGGGAGGAACTGGGGGATGCCCGCCTGGGGGAGGTGGTTCTGAACCATCCTCAGGAGGACGCCGATCGCCTCTTCGAGCTGTTGCTGGTGGAGGCCTTCCAGCACCTGGGCGAGGGTCGCTTCCGGGATGATGTGACGCTCATGGTCATCCAACGACGCCAGGCTTGATCCCTTTCGTATCCTGTTACCTGGAGGACTTGTCATGAATCAGGCCAAGACCCTGCTGCTCATCGTGGCCATGACCGCCGTGCTGGTGTGGGTGGGCGACCAGCTGGGTGGAGAGTCCGGCATGATGCTGGCTCTCGCCATAGGACTGGTGATGAATGGCGTGAGCTATTTCTTCTCCGACAAGATCGTGCTGGCCAGCTACGGAGCGAAGGTGCTGAGCCAGGCCGAGGCACCCGAGCTCTACGCCATCGTGGCCAACCTGGCCCAGCGGGCAGGCCTGCCCATGCCGCGTATTGCGCTGGTGCCCGAGGACACCCCCAACGCCTTCGCCACGGGCCGCAATCCCGAGCACGCCGTGGTGGCAGTCACCGAGGGCATCATGCGGGTGCTCAGTCGGCCTGAGCTGGAGGCGGTCATCGGCCACGAGCTGGGGCATGTGAAACACCGCGATATCCTCATCGGCAGCCTGGCCGCCGTGCTGGCCCAGGCGATCATGTTCTTGTCGCGGATGGCCTTCTGGATCAGCCCCCGGGACGAGGAGGGGCGCTCCAACCCGATCGCGGGCATCGTCATCATGATCCTCGGCCCCCTGGCCGCCATGCTGTTGCAGATGGCCGTGAGCCGGTCCCGGGAATACCTGGCCGATGACTACAGTGCCCATCTCACCGGGCGCCCGGACCAGCTGGCTGCGGCCCTGGAACGGCTGCATGCCTACAACCAGCAGGTTCCCATGCACTCCGCCGAGCCGGCCACTGCCCACATGATGATTGTCAATCCCCTCAGCGCCCGCGGGCTCATGAGCCTATTCTCCACCCATCCGCCCATGGAGGCCCGGGTGGAGCGCCTCCGGCGCATGCCCATCGAGGCGCGTTAGTACGGAACTGGACCCACGGGGGCCAGCTTCCGATACGGTGCTCATGCGCGAGCGGCTCGGGAAGTTCGAGGTGATCCGGCCCCTTGGGAAGGGGGCCATGGGCGAGGTGTACCTGGGCCGGGATCCCAGCCTGGGGCGCGAAGTGGCCATCAAGGTGATCACCTCGGGCTCGGCATTCGGGGAGGAGGCCCAGGCCCGCTTCGAGCGGGAGGCCCGGGCCGCGGCCCTCCTGAACCACCCTCACATCGTGACGGTGTTCGAGTTCGGCCAGGACGAGGGACTGCCCTACCTGGCCATGGAATATGTCCAGGGCCAGGATCTGGAGTCACTCATTCAGGAGGGCAAGACCACCAAGGCTGATCTCCTGGAGGTGGTGGCCCAGGTTTGCGAAGGCCTGGCCTATGCCCACGAGAAGGGTGTCATCCACCGCGATATCAAGCCCGCCAACATCCTGGTGATGCGGCGCCGGAAACGGGTTCACGCCAAGCTCATGGATTTCGGTGTGGCGCACATGGGCCCCTCGGGGCTCACCCAGTCGGGCACCTGGATGGGGACCATCAGCTACATGGCCCCGGAATACCTGGATAGCGGCAAGGCGACGATGGGGGCGGATCTCTTCGCCCTGGGCGTGATCCTGTACGAGATCCTGACCGGGGGCCGCAAACCTTTCATCGGTGAGACCACCACCACGGTGCTCAACCGCATTCTCCGGCACCCGCCGGACCCCTTGCGTCCCGAGGATCTGAAAGGCATTCCCCAGGCGCTCAAGGGCGTGGTGGAGCGGGCCCTGGCCAAGCGCCAGGAGGATCGCTATCCCGATGCGGATGCCCTGGGGGCGGCCATCCGGGATGCTCTGGAAGCCCCTGAGGAACCAGCCCCGGCCCCGGCCGCGCTTCCCACCCGCCCACTGATCCATCCCCAGTTGGTGGTCGGCAAGGGAGGGCAGTGCCTGAGCCTGAGGGTGGCCCTGCGACAGGCCAAACCCGGCACGGAAATCGCGCTGTTGCCGGGGCACTACCGCGAGTCCGTCGTGGTGGACCAGGATGTGCGCATCCTGGCCCTGGGCGAGCCCGGCGAGGTCATCCTGGAGGGCATCTCGGGGCCTGTGGTGGTGCTATCGGCGCTGAATGCCGTTCTGCAAGGGCTCACCCTGGTGGCCGCGCAGGGTTCCCCAGCCCTGTCCGTGGAAGCTGGAGCGCCCCTGCTGGAGGGTTGCCAGTTCAAGGGCGAGGGCAGCGCCGTGGGGATCCAGGTGGCCTACGGCGCGGCGCCCCGCTTTCAGGGTTGCCTGGTGGACGCCTTCCGGGACGCTGGCCTGATGGTGCTGCCCGGGGCCCAGGCGGATTTTTGCGGGGGCCGGATTGGCCCCTGCCCGGGCATGGGAATCCAGGTCCAGTCCAGGGCCCAGGTCCAGGTGGAGGACTCGGTCATCTCGGGCCTGGCCGCCTCGGTGGAGGTGGGGGTGGATGCCCGGGCGCAGTTCCGGGGTTGTCGGCTGGTGGACAGCGCCCTTGCGGGCCTGCTCGCCCTGGAGCGGAGCCAGGCCTCCCTGGAAGCCTGCGAGCTTAGCCGCAACGCCTGCGCTGGCGCCCACCTAGTGGCCGGGGCCCATGTGATGCTGCGCAACTGCCGCGTGGAAGGCAACCCGGGCTTCGGGCTGTCCGTCATGGATCGCGGGATGGCCACCCTCGACGGGTGCATGGTGCAGGCCAATGGGGGCGCGGGCCTCCTGAT
>JBBIHT010000097.1:0-7525 GCA_037446845.1 Geothrix sp.
AGCACGCGGGTGGGTAGGAAAAATAAACCTGGAAAACGCTGGATGGCGTGGGAATCAAAGGGGGGGGCTCCAGGGACTTGGTCTTTGAGTTGGGGACCTGGAACAGGGTCAAATTGGCAACGATCGGGGTCTTTTGACCAGGATCCCACCGTTCTTTCTAGGGTCAAGGGTTCAGGGGTCAAGGCAACGCCTTGCCATCGAGTCGTGGTGGCTGTCGGGGACCTTGGAACCGCACCCCTTCAGGCATCGTTTCCTAGGGCGTTTTCTCCTGCCTGGTGATGGCATCGAGGAACCGTCGGATCACTCGTGGCTGGGTGAGGATGGCGATCCGCTGCAACCGGCATGAGCAGCGTGGGCACTGGAGGACATCGATACCGAACACCATCTGGAGCAATTGCGCCCATGGGGTCCTCCGGCCATACCGGTTCCTTTTCGGTATCGCTGGTCAGCACACAGTCGCAGGGCGAGAGTGGGAGAATTGGAGGCTTTGGCACCACGAGGGGCCGAAGCTTGGAATGGGGCGCGAACACGCCGAAGTAGCGCACGGCCTGTTGCTTGGGTGGGGGGACGAGCGCCGCGAGGCGGGCGATGAGCTCGACTCTACTGAAGATCAGAACAGAGGTCCCATCCGGCCAGGGCTTCCTCATCTAGAAGGCATAGGTCCCGTCGAAGCGCTCGGAAAGCCGCCCCTGCGCCAGCGGAGGACGAAGCAGATATCGGACCAGGTGCTCGCGGTGATGCCGGTCGTCCGCAGCCACCCGCACAGCCGCGTCCAGGTTGAATCCCAGCGCATGCCCGGCCCGGCCTTTGGAGGGTTGCGCGGCCAACGGGCTCCCGAGCGTCACCACGCGGGCCCCCTCCGGACCAAAGGCCAGCGTTCCTGTCATGGAGGCCCGAGCCAACTGGCCCAGAAGCGGATCCACCGGGTCGTCGTTCTCCTCCGTATCCGACCAGATGCCGCGCCGACGCAGGAGGTCCAGAACCTCCTCGCAGATCCGGGCGGCAAGCTGGTCGAGTTCGTCCCTTGTTGGCTCCGGCAGCACCCAGAACACCGGGTGGCCTTCGTCGTCCAGCACGTAGACCCCATCGGTCCCAAGGGCGTGCATGTGCACGTTGAGGTTCAGTCCCGAGCCGAACCGCTGGATCACCACCAGCAGGCCGGGACTGGCCAACTGGACGGATTTCAGTTTGAGGAACGCCTTCGCCTGGCGCCGCAGGAAGCGGAAAACCACCCTGGCAAGGATCCCGGTGATGTCACGACAGATGGCGGGATTGTAGGCCATGAGGTAGCGCAGGGGCCTGGGGAAGCTCAGCACCCACTTGCGGTAGGGGATCAGGGGCGGCAGAACCTCGTTGCAGAGCTGCGCGGCGCCGTCCTCCATCCGTCGAGCTCCACAGCTCGGGCAGAAGCCCCTTCCCTTGCACGAGAAGGCCACCAGCCGGTCGTAGCTGCACTCCGGGCAGTGGACGCGGGCGAAGCCGTAGTCCAGGATCCCACAGCGCAGGAAGGCATCAAATTCACGCTGGACGAACCGGGGCACATACCGGTCGAGGTCCTCGCACCGCATCAGGAACCCTGGCAGGTGATCGGTTACGCACATGTGGAGGACCATGTGCTCGGGTTTCCGGCGATGGTAGGCGGCAAGGCAGGGCACATCGTCATATTCGCTTTCTTTTCGCCTTTGGCAAGGGGCCCCAGAACCCTATTCCCTCCCAACAGCTCAACAGGCAGGGCTCTGCCCACCTCTGGCTTCCAAGTGAATGTCCCCATGCGACCTATCCCGCCAGCCCAAGCCCTTCAAGGGTTTCTGCGTAGTCCCAGGGCATCCATTCCTCGGGGTTCTCCTCCACCAGGGTGTGGTACCGCTGGAGGGTAACGAGGTACTCGAAGGGGTTGACCTGGTTGAGTTCGGCACTGTGGATGAGGCTCATGAAGACATCCCCGACTTACGCGCCCTTCAGGGTCTTGTAGAACAGGCTGTGCTTTCGGTGGAGGATCGCCCGCTTGAGGGAAGCTTCGACCTTGTTGGAATCGAGGGGGGCCTCGCCTTCCCGGAGGAAGATGGTCAGCCGCTCCCAGTGCTTGAGCATGTAGGTGATGGCGGAACCCAGGCCGGCATTCGGTTCCACCCGTTTCTGATCGAACTAGTCCTGGAGCCAGGCCCGTAGCCGTTCCATCACCGGCCCGCTGCGTTCCTGATGGAACCGCAGGCGCTCCGGAGGGGACATGCCCTTGGTCTCGGCATCATTGCGATAGACCTCCCGCAGGCGCTCCAGCAAGTGAAGGCATTCCTCGGGGTTCTCCTCCACCATGTCCTCGAACCTCCGCCAGGCATGCGCCAGGCAGTGGGCGACGAGGGTGTCCAGGTCCCCTGCGGTGTTGGCCGAGGCCGCGTCACACATCTGGATGGGCTTACCCAACTCCGCCTTCCGCCGCCGGAGGACCTCGGCCAGGTTCTCCCTGGCGTGGTTCATCCCCGTGAGGAACAGGGCCACCCAGTGCTCCCCTGCCTTCGAAATGATTCCGGAGGTGTAGACGCCTTTCCGCTGCTTCGTGCCCCGTGTCATGAGATCGGGCCGGGAGAACACCTTCATGGTGGTGTCGTCCTGATAGATCACGTCCCCTTGGGCGGCCCAGGTGATCAGTTCCTGGAAGGCCGGCTCCAGAAGGCCCGCAGCCACCAGTGCCAGCTTCCACTGGGTGGCCGCAGGGAGGGGAATCCCGAGGCCCGCCTGGAGCTTCGCCAGCCGGTAGAAGGGCGTGCCAGCGCCATACCGGAGCATGGAGATCATGCTCGTCGCCGTCTCGTCGTACTTCTCCTCTCCCATCCCCTCCGGAGCCGGAGCCCTGAACAACTCACCGCAGCAGTTGCAACGCAGTCGATCCAGGGACACCACCTTGGCGGAGAGGGGTGACATGCCCACGACCCGCACCATCAAGGAGGGCTCGGCCAGGGGATAGAGCTTCCCTGTGGGGCATTCCGGGCAGGGATCCCCCGCAGTCAGAACCGGATGCGGCACCTGGACCTGTTCCGCGCCGTGGTAGCAGGAGGCTGGATTGCGACCATGGCCCTTGGGCTTGGGCTTCTCGTCGGTCTTGGCATCGGCTGACTCCGAACCCACAGAGGCAGCCGCAACCGTCGCGTCCTCCGGTGCCGATGGCTCAGGCGCCGCGGAGGGAAAGACATCGGCCGTCTTCTCCGAGCTGGATCCGAACAGTAATGCTTGGAGGCGCCTGATGGAAGCCCGCTTCTGTTTCAGTTCTTCCATGATGACGCCCACCGTCGTGACCGTGGCTCGCAGCGCCTGGGCCTCGACGGCGTTCAAGGGTTCCCGTTCGGCCTTGGCGACATGGCCGTAGAGGGTGGCCAGTTCCATTTCCTGGACATCGACGGGAAGGCAACCAGGCAGCGCCGTGGAGGGGTGCGGGTTCCGCACCCTCGAACGTCCCATGTACTCAACTCTGACAGTCGAGAACAGGCGCAATAACATGATTATATGATTAATTAAGATATTCATCATTTGAACGCTCTCCATGCGGCTGGAACGCCCGTCGTCGCGGGGTTTCCGGCACAGACCAGGACTTGAAGTTCATGGGCAAGGAGTTCCGCGGATGCTCCGTTTCCTGTCGGCCAATGCCGGAAGCGGCCTCTGGAGAGGCGCTTAATACAGAGCCAAAACCCCATCTGGTCATAGACCAGGACCTTGATGAAATGTCCAGTTCGGCTGCGGAAGACGAAGATGCAGCCGAAAAAGGGATCGCACCGAAGGCGCTCACGGCTGAGTTGGGCCAGGCCATCGATGCCGTTCCGGAAGTCGACTGGCTCCACGGCAACCAGGATTCGCATCTGCGGCGTGACCTGGATCAACGGCTCCTTCCGAGGAAGGCCGCCACGATCTCGGTGGCTTCTAGGCCGATGTGAGGGCCCAGGCTGATTCGCATCCGCGCGCCGTCGGGTCGGGAGATATCGACCACCAAGGTGGATTCCGGGGAGGGGTTTGGCCGAACATCTGGATCGACCTGCTCCAACCGCATGATCCGGGTGGCGGGCACCTCCACGAAGGTGAGCCTCGATCCGGAGTTGTGCTGGCCAGCTTGTTCAGCCACCCGCTTTCGCAGGCCACCATAGTCAAGCCCTACGGTCCGGGCGACCCGGCATGCGCCGAATTCCACCGCAAGCGGAACCGCGGCCTCCCAGAATTCACCCGGCGTACGAGAGAACCTGTCGCCCTTGGACTGTCGCCATCTCTGCACTCGCTGCCTCAGACGATTCACTTCAGGCGGTAGTGGCTCCTGTCCCTGCTGTTCCATGGGATCCTCCTGGACCCCATGAAGCTAGAGGCCATCAACAAGCCGATTCACGCACACTTGCTGTCAGCTCACCTACGACCGGCTGGCCTGGGGCCTCTCCGCGCAGAAGGCCATGGACCAGGCCTTCGCCGCCTTCGCCCTGAAGCCTGCCAACGCATTCCTCGACCATGCCCGCCGCCAGTGGGTCTGCCTCGGCCCTCGGCACCTACGCTCCTCGGGCCGCCGCTCTCATCGTGGGCTGAAGAACCCCACCGATGGCCTACCCCACAGCGACCAGAATCGCCCCAACCCCGGGCCGAAGGTCTGTCGCGAAACCCGTCCCGGATGAGGCCGATCACCCTGGATCGCCCCGCGCCTCAACAGCGCTCGATGATCAACGCGATGCCCTGGCCCACACCGATGCACATGGTGCAGAGGGCGTGGCGGCCATGGGTGCGCTGGAGTTGATGAAGGGCGGTGGTCACGAGCCGCGCGCCGGTCATGCCCAGGGGATGGCCCAGGGCGATGGCACCGCCGTTGGCATTGACATGGGCGGGGGGGTCGCCGCCTCGTCCCATCAACGCCAATTCACGCAGACCCGCGATGGCCTGGGCGGCGAAGGCCTCGTTGAATTCGATGACATCCATCTGATCCTGCGACAGCCCCGCCAGGGTCAACACCTTCCGGGTGGCGGGCACCGGGCCCATTCCCATGATGCGCGGCGGCACCCCCGCCACGGCCATGGCCACGACGCGAGCCCTGGGCACCAGCCCCTGGACCTTGACCGCGGTCTCAGAAGCCACCAGGAGGGCACAGGCACCATCATTCAGGCCCGAGGCATTCCCGGCGGTGACGGTGCCCTGGGTCCGGGCGAAGGGCTTCAACTTGGCCAGGCCTTCCGGTGTGGTACCTGGGCGCGGATGCTCGTCCTGGTCCACCCGGGTGGCCTCCCCATGGCGCACCGGAACGGACACGGGCACGATCTCCTGGGCGAAGCTGCCCACCGCCTGGGCGCGGGCAGCCCGCCGTTGGCTCACGAGGGCGAAGGCGTCCTGATCCTCGCGGGAGACCTGGTACTGTTCGGCCACATTTTCCGCCGTCTCCCCCATGGATTCAACGCCGTACTGGGCCTTCATGAGGTGGTTCACGAAGCGCCACCCGATGGTGCTGTCGAACATGGCAGCGGTCCGGTCGAACGGCGTGCTTCCCTTGCTCATGACAAAGGGCGCCCGGGACATGCTTTCCACACCGCCGGCGAGGATCAAATCGGCCTCGCCGGCCCTGATGGCGCGCGCGGCGGTGCCGATGGCATCCATGCCCGAGCCGCACAGCCGGTTGAGGGTCAGCCCGGGTACCCCCACAGGCAAGCCCGCCAGAAGGGATGCCATGCGCGCCACATTGCGGTTGTCCTCGCCCGCCTGGTTGGCGCAACCCAGCATCACATCATCCACCTGGCCCCAGTCCACCGCCGGATTGCGAGCCATCAGGGCCTTGAGGGGCAAGGCCGCCAGGTCATCGGTGCGGATGCCCGACAGGGCACCGCCATAGCTGCCGATGGGCGTGCGGATGGCATCACAGAGGAAGGCGTTGCGGATGGGAGGCACGCCTAGACCCCTGCCTGCACGCGGAGCAGGGCCACCTCGTCACCGTGGTGGATGGGGTAGCCCTTCTCGTTCGCCATGACCAGGGTGCCCCCCACCGCCATGATCAGGGTGTTGTCGGAGAGCTGCTTGGCGGCCTTGGGAAAGCGCCGTTTCAGGGCGGCCCGGAGATCGGCCACCGTGGCCAGGGGCTGGTCAAGGATGATGGGACCGTCGAGGAGGCCCGGCACGCCCTCGGGCAGGGTAACCTTCACCGCGAACCCTGTGGTCACGGCGGCCAGGCTTCGCTGCCGTTCCAGGGGTGGGATGCCGGACCGGTCCAGGCCCAGCAAGGCATCGCGGTGCTCCTTCAGGGATTCGAATTTCTCCTTGTCCAGTTTCTCGCCCGCGAAAGGGCCTTCCGGCACGGGTTCCTCCAGCCAGGTGTCCAGCAGGGAGGCTTCCCGCCCCGCCAACCCCAGGCGGGCGTTGATGAGCCGCTCCATGCCCGAGATGTTCAGCCCCACTTCCTCCAGCTGCTTCAGGGAGAAGGCCTCCCGGGTCAGCAGCTCCACCTGGTCGGCAAAGGTTTCCAGCCCTCCGGGGGCGGGGCCCCGGGCCTGGCGGTTGGCGAACCCGCACAGACCCACGGCATCGCCCAGGGGCTTGGCCAGGGCCCGGCCCTGGCCCGCCTCCGCAAAGCCCATGGCGAACCCCTCCAGCAGGCTCTCGTCGTTGGGATTGGACTGGAACAGGCCGTCCAGGGGCATGCGGAAGGCCAGGGCCCGGCCAGGGTACTTCCCCCGTTCCACCGCCAGGGTGGAATCCGCAATGACATCGCCGAGGCCCTCGCGCTTGGCCGTGAGATGAAGGAGCTTCTCCACGGCCTCGAGGTGGCCCTGGGCGAGGTCGAGCCCCCGGGTTTCAAGGGCCGTGAGGATGCCCTGCTCGGTCAGGGCCATGGCCCAGGCAAGGGCGGCCCCGGTGCTGGCAGGATCCAGCCCAAGGTGATGGAGCAGGTGCTCCAGCCGGGTGATCTGGGCCGGATCCTGGATCCCCACCAGGGGGCCGAACCCCTCCTGGGCACCAGCGTTCAGCCCCAGCGAAGGCTCCAGGGGCCTCCGGGTTTCGGCGGGATCGAGATGATTGCAGCGGATGGGACATTGCCGGCACCCCTCCAGCCCGGCTTGATACCCGGCCAGGTGCTCCGCATCCAGATGCTCGGCCCAGGGCGTCATCAGGGGGATCGCCTGCGGCCCTGTGCCCAGGCTGGCTGAGGGTTTCTGTCCCAGAATCAGCACGGCCTTGAGTTTCAGGCTGCCCATCTTGGCGCCGGTACCGCCCCGGGCGTACATGACGCCGCGCCCTCCCATGATCGCCGAGCACAGCACCTGGTTTTCCCCCGCCCGGGTGATGCGGGCCATGGCCATGTCCTTGCGCTCGGTGCAGGAAAAATCCTTCTCAATGACCCGGGTGAATTCCGTGTTGTCCATGCCCAGGTAGGGCGCGGCATCGTGGAACCGGGCGCCTTCAGCCGAAAGCTCCAGCAGCGTCCAGGCGGAGGCCTGCCCGTAGAGCACCAGGTGGTCATAGCCCAGGGCCTTGAGGAAGGCCGGAAAGGCCCCGCTGGCATTGCTGTCCAGGAGTCCGTGAA
>JBBIHT010000098.1:0-7525 GCA_037446845.1 Geothrix sp.
GAAGCCCCCGTCGCGCTGACTCAGGGGTAGCAGGGCCTGGGGGCGGGCCTGGGGGCGGGCCAGGGGCCGGGCTCCAGGGCCCTGTCCAAGGCAGGCGCCGAGCGCCGGGCCCAGGTTCGGTCGGGTGCGCGGGTGACGCGCGGGCTGGCGGCAGAGCCGAAGCCCAGCTCCGGGAACTCCAGCGGCTCCTGGAACCAGGGGGCCATCCAGGACAGGGGAAACACCCAGAGGCCATCCGCCTTCAAGTGCTCGTCATGGCGACCCAGGAGGTGGCGCAGTTGACCGTAGAGGCGCCCAGGCGGTTCGGCATGGAGGTTGATGATGGCCGTGCGGCGCAGGTCCCCCACCAGGTCCGGTTTCTCCAGCAGGGTGTCGCACAATCTCCGGCCATCCAGGGAGATCAGGTCAAACCCCGCCGCGCGGTCTGGAAGGCGAGGGCGCA
This sequence comes from Geothrix sp., assembly GCA_037446845.1. Taxonomy (GTDB): domain Bacteria; phylum Acidobacteriota; class Holophagae; order Holophagales; family Holophagaceae; genus Geothrix. The sequence continues at coordinate 443 of JBBIHT010000098.1, forward strand.
CCTGCAGCGCTCCCCGGGCCCCCACCATGCCCAGCTGTGCCTGGAAGAACGCCAGGGCCCGGGGCCAGGCCGATTCATCCGCCTCCACGAACAGGACCTGGACCTCGTGACCCGGCTGCATGGCGACCTCGGCTGAAGGGATGCCCCAGCCTACACCCGGCTAGCAGCCTGGTTTCCGGCACCGTTCCGCCACGCGGTCCAGGGCTTCCCATATCTGTTGGCACGCATCGCAGGAGGATCTGGGACTGCCGCAGGGGAACCCGTCCACGCCGGGTCCCTGGCACCTGGGCGTCTGGAAGAAGTACAGCAGCTCCTGCAACGAGCTGTGGACCCGGGTGCGCAGGGCCTCATCCGGCAGGGCTCGCAGAGCCTCGATGAGCTTCCACTCGGCGGGGCTCGGCTCGGGAGGATGGGGGGAAGGGGACATGGCGGCTCCGGGGTGGGCCAAGTATAGGCGGAGATCCGGGAAGGTGTCGGGCAACCCCGGTTCCCAGGGGCAAGCCTTCCTGTACTATCGGTATTGCGCCGCCATGGCCTTGAGGGTGGTGGCCAGGTGGGTGCGAAGGCTCCCGGGTGCCAGGACCTCGGCCGCCTCTCCCAGCTGCAGGATGTACCGGGTCGGGCCGTGGAAATCCGTGGCCCAGAAGCGCAGCAGCACGGTGCCGCCCTTTTCCCGGCGGACCTCGACCCTGGGCAGGGCCGGGGGTGCGTCCAGGAGCGCCTGGGTCCAGTTGGTGCCCCGCACCCGCACCTGGACCTCGAAGGGATCGGCCAAGCTGAACCAGCCGCCGATCTGAAGGTTCCGGGCCCGCTCCAGCGGGCGCTTGTCGGGGATGAGACCGCGCTTCGGGAGCGCCCTGGCAGCCTCGATGCGAGCCAGCCGGAACTGCCTGGGCTCCTGTTTGGCGGAATCCCAGGCCAGCAGGAAGGCGCCGCCACTGAACACATCGTGGGTGAGGGTGAAGGGCACCACGACGCGCGTGCCTGTGCGCCCGGTGGAGGCGGCCTTGTAGCGCAGCTCCAGGTCGCGGGGGCCCTCGGGATGACCCAGGGCCAGCAACACCTGGGTGAGCATCCGTGTATCCAGGGCCATCTGGTCATCGGCGGGGCCCCGCACGGAAACATGGGCTTGCAGGGCCCGGAACAGGTCGCGATCCCGGGTGCTCAGGTGGCTGTCCGCCAGCCTGCGCAGGCCCTCCAGCTGATCAAACCAGAGCTCCGTGGCCGTGCCCTCCAGGGCCATGAGCGCCACCTCCAGCGCCAGGCGGGCGTGGGGGGTGATCCGGCTGTCCCAGTCCGGGGCCTTGACCAGGGTGAAGTGGATGACCGCGGGGCTGCCCTGCCGTTCCTTGCCGAACCGGGCGCCCTGGCTTTCCAGGTGGGCGATGGCCCGATCCACGGTGCGGTGGGTCATGCCCCCCAGGCGCTGGGCGAGGCTCTCCTTGCTGATGCCCCCATCCCCGGCATCCCGGATGGCATCCAACACCGTCTGAAGGTGCTCCGGGCGGACCAGGCCGCCGCCGTCGAGGTGGCTGGAGCGGATGGGCTTCCCTGTGGCGGGTCGGGTCATCGTCACCTCCTGGCCCCAGGATTAGCCAAAGCCTGTCCAATGGCAAGCGAGACAAAAAACGGCGCGACGGATTCGTCGCGCCGTTGCTGCATTCAATTCAACTCAGGCTAGAAACCGAAGGTGACCTGGAAGCGCAGCTGGCTGCTCTTCACATTGGCACCGGTGTTGGGCTTCAGGTCCTGGCTCAGGTATTCCAGGTTCCAGCGGGATCCGGTCTTGTCGGACTGGAAGAACATGCCATTGAGGCCCACCAGGTACTGCTTGGTCTCGGCATTCTGGTCGTCGCGGGGCTGGAAGTAATCGGCCCGGGCGAAGACGCCGAAGGACTCGTTGAAGTTGTACTCCGCCAGACCGTAATAGCCCTTGTTCTTGGCTTCGAGGCCGGCGGCATTGAAGGTTTCCTTGCCGGTGAAGTAAACACCCACAACGCGCCAGTTGTCGCGGAGGAAGCGGGCCAGGATGCCGGTACGGTCGAACTTGTTGTCGAAGTTGATGGCGGTGCTGGGATCGTTGGCCGTGGCGTAGTTGGTGAACTGGCCATTGTACTGATAGAGGCCCAGGGCGCTCTGGTGGCCATCGAACTTCCACAGGGCGGTGGCGAACACATCCTTGTGGTTGTCGGCGTCAATCTGGTTGGTGCCGGCGCTGCCGTTCAGAACGCCAGCCTGCACCTCGAAGTTCTTGGTGTTGAACTTGGCATCCAGGCCCTGCTGGCGATTGAAGGGCTGGTAGGGGTTGGAACCAACCTTCGCGCCGTTCAGCACCAGTGCGCGCTGTTCGGGGCCTCGGGCGCCGGCGCCGAAGACATGGATGATCTCGGGAAGGATCTCGCCCATGCGGATGGCCAGGAAGGAATCCTTGCCAATGGGCTGGTTGTACTGAATGAAGGCCTCGGCCATCTTCTTGCGGGAGCCGTCGCCCTGGACGATGTTGGCGCCACTGGTGGAGCCGGTGTTCTCGTTCAGGTACATCTCGGCGAAGTAGGAGAAGCGATCGCTGAGCGCGCCGCCAGTGTAGATGGACATGCTGTGCTGTTCAATCTGGGTGGAGGGCTTCTGGACTGCGCCCAGGGTCTTCACATCCGTCTTGTCCGCGTAGAGACGGCCCTTGAACAGGAAGCTGAACATATTCTCCAGCTTCTGGTCCTTGGCATCCACCTTGGTGGCTTCCATGCGGTGGCCATTGGCGAGGAACTCCAGGCCCATGGGCGTCAGATCCATGGTGGGGGTTGTGTGGCAGGCGCTGCAGCTCTGGCCAGTGAGGCGGGCCCAGGCGGGTACGGCCAGCAACTGCACCGAACTGAGCAGCACGGGGACGAGGATTCGGATCGCTTTCATTCGGGAACCTCCTGCGCTGTGGGCGCATTGAATGGCTCGACACTGAACCAATGGACCCAAAGGTAGAACATCATCCTGATCGGTGAATGAAATGAATCTGACGAAACAGTCAGAAATGCGGAAATGTGATGGTTGCCACTGTGCCCACGCCTTCCTGGCTCTGGATCTGGAGCGAGGCGCCGTGCAGTTTGGCGATGCCGTTCACGATGGCGAGGCCCAGGCCGGCGCCGCCCCGCTTGCGGTCGCGGGCGGCATCCGTGCGGGCGAAGCGCTGGCCCAGGGTGCCTAGGAAGGCGGCGGGAATGCCTTCGCCCTGATCGGCGACGGCCAGGACCAGGCCCTGGGGGGTTCGGTGGGCGCCCAGGCGCACGGTGCTGCCCGGCGGGGAATGGCGGATGGCGTTGTCCACCAGGTTGTGCAGGGCCCGGCGCAGGAGGGTGCTGTTGGCTTCCACGGCCAGGCCGGGTTCGGCCTCGACCGCCAGGGTGATCCGGTTCTCCTCGGCCAGGGGTTCGAAGGGGCCCAGGACAGCATGGAGCAGGGGCGCCACTGGAACGCTGGTCTTGTCCACGCGGGTGGCGGGTTCCTCCCAGCGGGCCAGGAAGAGCATCTGCTCGATGAGGGCCGCCAGGTGATCCAGGGTGCCCATCATGCCCACCAGATGCTCCTCCAGCACAGGGGCCAGGGGCTGGTTGGAGAGCATGGATTCCACTTCCAGGCGCAGGGAGTGGACGGGACTGCGCAGTTCATGGGCCAGGTCGCTGTTGAGTTCGGTGAGCCGCTGGAAGGCCCGCTCCAGCCGGGCGATGCTGCCGTTGAGCGCTGTGGCCAGGGGCACCAGTTCCTTGGGGAGGCGCCCCACCTGCAGGCGCACCGTCAGGTTCTCGGGCCCCAGGGTGCCCGCCGCGGCTTCTAGTACCCCCAGGGGCTTGAGCCCAAGCCGCACCATCCCCCACCCCAGGGCGCCCCCCAGAAAGGGTGCTCCCACCAGGAGGACCAGCAGCGGGTGGAAGAAGCGGCGCAGGAGATCTTCTTCCGGCTTGAGGTCCCGGGAGATTTGTACCCACCCGCCGGGGTGCCGGATCAGCAGCGTGCGCGGCGCATGGTCCGCGCTGCGCACCCCCTGTTGCCAGTTCCAGGGGCCTGTGGCCTGGGGCAGGCAGGCCTGGGGAAATTTTTCATCCATGCCGCGGGTGGCCAGGATCGGACGCTGCGCCTCGTCCATCAGACGAACCATGAAGTGGTCGCCGACATCCAGGATCTCCTTGTCCGGGGGAAGGTGATCCTCATCCAGCTTGTGCAGCACCAGCCGGGCCGCCGTGGTGAACTCCCGGTGCACCTGGGCATAGATGATCTGCTCGATGGAGCCATACAGAAAGAGGCCCGATCCCCCCACCAGGACGGTGAGGGCCAGGGCGAAGCCCAGGGCCAGCCGCACCACCATGGAGCGCAAGGCGGATCTAATCACCGCTCAGTTCCAGCACATAGCCTACGCCCCGGCGGGTGTGGATCAGCTTGCCGGGGAAGGGATCATCCACCTTCTTGCGCAGGCGGCGCACCGCGGCGTCCACCAGGTTGGGATCTCCGTAGGCCGCCATCTCCCAGAGTTCCTCGGCGATGCGGTCCCGGGTGACGATGTTGCCCACATTGCGGGCCAGCAGGTCCAGGAGGGCGAACTCCTGGTTGCTGAGGTCCAGCCGCTTCCCGGCGCGATAGACGCGGCGCTGGAGGGGGTTGATGGAAAGATCGCCGATGAACCGGTCCGTGGTGGCGCGTTCGCCGCCCCGGTTCAACAGGTTGTTCAGGCGCAGCAGCAGCTCGGAGAAGGCAAAGGGCTTCACCAGGTAGTCGCCACCCCCCACCTCCAGGCCCCGGATGCGATCGGGCAGGGCGTCCTTGGCCGTGAGGAACACGATGGGGGTTTCCAGCCCCGAGGTCCGCAGTTCCGAGGCCAGGGTGAACCCGTCCAGCCCAGGCAGCATCACATCCAGCACCAGGACATCGTAGGTGCCTGCCCTGGCCAGGGCCAGACCCTGCAGGCCGTCCTGTGCCACCTCCACCTGGTAACCATGGGCCTTAAGGCCTCGCTCCAGGGCCAGGGTGGCCCGCTGGTCATCGTCCACGATCAGGAGTTTCATGCGTGCTTCCCTCTTCCCCTCAAGCCTACCAAGGCCAGGTCAGGAGCTATGCGCCCAAAGATCCACAAAGGGTGAGGGGTCCCAGTGCGCTGGTGCTGGTGGCGGGGCCAGGCCGGCAGGTGACAGGATCGCATGACCTCCCGCATAGAGCATGCACCACAGGGCGGCGCGCAGGCCGGGGTCGCCCAGGTGGGGCAGGGGCAGGGTGACCCGGGAGTCATGGTCCCAGCCCTTGCGCTCATTCCAGCGACGAAGGCGGGTCAGCCATTGGCCCTGGGTGAGGCCACCAGAGAAGGGCGTGGTCCCTTCGAGGGTGTGCTCGAGCGCGTGAAAGGGCCCGCGGCCCGCCTCGTCGTTGAAGCGAGGACCGCCCAGCACCTCGGCTGGAAGCACATGCCCATTGGGCTCCCAGGGCATGCCACAGAGGGTGACGGCCACTTCGGCGGCCCAATCCCAGGCCGTTCCCGTGGCGGAAGTCCAGGCGGATTCCATCGGGAGGCCCAGCAGGCCCAGGGCGATGCCTTCAACCCGGTTCCGGAATAGCCCGTAGGTGAGGGTGCCCCAATCGGGCGAGGTGAGCGCGGCCCGATCCCGCAGGCGCGCCGCGCGCTGATTGAATAAGTCCCGCAAAGTCCCAGGCATGGTTCCCAGTATGGGCGGTCTTGAAAAGGGACTGTCAACCTTGGGCGGGGCAGGGGGGTCTTTGGTGGTATCCGCTGTCCCATGCCCCGGAGCCCAGGCTCCCATTTTCAGGAGTTGCCATGCGTCCCGCCCCTCGCACCCTCGCCCTGCTGGTCGTGCCGGCCCTCAGTGCCCTGGCCCTGTCCCTGGCCTGCGGAGGATCCTCCTCCTCGGCCACGACCACCCCCACCGGAACGGCGGCCGTCATCCTCACGGACGCCCCCTCGGACCAGTGGTCGTCCGTGGAGGTGGTCGTCACCCAGGTGGCCTTCCTGAACAAGGCTGATCATTCCCGGCAGGTGGTGGCCTTCGAGGGCGCCAGCGCCAGGGTGAACCTAGTGGACCTCGACAGCGTGGGTGAACTGCTGGCCACCGCCCAGATCCCCGTGGGCTCGTACGATGCCCTGCGCATCACCATTGACCCTGCCAGCGTGAACCTGGTAAAGGCCGATGGCACGGCCATCCCCAGCAGCCAGGTGCATGTGCAGGGCGCCAGTGTTGTGGTCAAGCTCAGCTCGGATCTAGTGGTCACCGAGCATGGCAACAACGCCGTGCAACTGGACTTCGACCTAGGACATCCCCTCTTCCTGGTGCAACTCCCCACCGGGGACTGGGTGATGAACCTGCAGGTGAAGCACCGTCCCAACGACAACGGCATGATGGGCATGGCCAAGCTGATGCTGCGGCATCGTCGGGGCACCATCGCCTCCGTGGGCGCCGGGAGTTTCGTCCTGCATACGGACAGCGGCAACGATCTGACCGTGCATGTGGACGGCGGTGCCTGGTTCTGGGATGCGGATGCCCACACCCTGGGCAGTTTCTCTGGCCTGGCGGTGGGCAAGCAGGCCCTGGTCTCCCTGCGCATGCAGAGCGATGGCAGCCTCTACTTGGTGCGGGTGTGGTACAGCGTCAACGCCCTTCCGGGGTGGACACCCGAGGGTCATGTGGTTGGCGTGGACCCGGCCACGGCCCGGATGTTCGTCAGCGCCAGCAACGGTGTGCCCAGGGCCATCTCCATTGATGGCGACACCATTTTCACCTTCCACAGCGATCAGGCCGTGGGCACGGGTTCTGCCGCCCTCGCCCAGGTGTGGCGGGGATTCAAGGTGCAGGTGGAGGTCAAGGATCCCCTCCAGGCCCCGCTGCACGCCAAGTCCGTGAACATTCAGCGGGCGGTGGATGGCGGTCGTCTGGGTGTCGCGGATGCCACACAGTTCTCGTATCTCCATCCCCTTGCGGTGGATCGTACCTACGCCTACGCCAGCCCCTTCTCCTGGTGGTATGCGCTGCTTCCGGGCCTGCCTTCCAGCAGCACGGCGGATTTCGCCAGTGCCGTGACTGGCGCCGGGGATGTGCG
>JBBIHT010000099.1:0-7488 GCA_037446845.1 Geothrix sp.
GTTCACATTGCCCAGGATGGCCGTCAGCAGGTTGTTGAAGTCGTGGGCGATGCCGCCGGCCAGCACCCCAAGGCTTTCCAGCTTCTGGCTCTCCATCTGGCTCCGTTCCTCCTGGCGCCGCTCGGTGATATCCGTGATCATGCCGAGGATGCTCACCACCCTCCCCTCGCCATCCAACAGCGGAGTGCCCGAGACGATGGTCCAGAGCTCGGTGCCGTCCTTCCTGAGAAACCGGAAGTCATGCTGGGCGGCCACCCCATCGCGCCGCTCGGCCAGAAGGCGCTGGGCCACCGGCACTTCCTCGGCGGCCATGAAATCGAAGAGGGGATGGCCCGTCATCTCCTCCTGCGTGCGACCCAGCATGGCCGCCATGCGGGGATTGACGAAGGTGGTGCGCCCGCTGGGATCCAGCACCCACAGGCCTTCGTCCATCACCTCCACCAGCTGGTGGAAGCGGGCTTCGCTCTCCCGCAGGGCCAGGGCGTCGCGGCGATGGCCCTCCACCTCCTGGGACAACTCCAGGGTGCGGAGTCGCACCTGCTCCGAGATGATCTCCTGGCGATCCAGGAGGGCGCTCAAATAGGCTGCCACCAGGCCCGAGCCGGCAAGGCCCAGGGCCAGCACCATCCAGGCCGGCGCGGCGGTTCCCTGATCGAAGTACCCTCCCGCCGGTTCCACCCGCACCTTCCAGTGGCGCCCCGCCTGCTCGAAGGGCAGCTCCAGCCGAAGACCGGAGTCCTGTTTGGGGCCCCGCACCGGCAATTGTGAGGGCTCGGCGTGCAGCAGCACCTCGGTGCCGGGGGCGGGAACCTCGTACAGCGCCACCTCCAGCCCCCGGGGTTCCAGGGTTTGGATGGAGGAATGGATCAACTCGCTGGTGCGATAGACCCCCTGCACCACGCCCAGGATTCCGCCGGCCTTGCGGCGCACCGAGGCGAGCACCAGGATGCCCGATGCCTGGCCGGGATCCTGGAGCAGGCGGATGCCCCCGGTGGCAGTGGGAGCGCCGGTTCGAAGCGTGTCCGCCAGGGCATCCTGGCGGGTGCCCAGGTGCCTGGCGGAGTACCCGAGGACGGCCTCATTGCCCGCGAGGGGCGCTGCGTACTGGATCGCAAAGAAGGAGTCTCCCCTGGGCACCTCGACCAGCTTGCCCTGTGCGTCCTGCTGGAAGAACCTGAAGCCAGGATGGGTCCGCCGCCCCTCGGCCTCCAGGCTGGCCCGGTTCTGGCCCTGGATGGCGGGCAGCCATTGGAGGGACTGGATGGCGGGATGACGGGCCAGGATGGGCCCCGTGAAGTCGTCGAAATCCTGGCGCGTCACCTCGTCGCTGGATTCGAAGTAGGCCCGCAGGGTTTCCACATCCTGGAACCGCTGTTCCATGCCAGAGCTCACCGACACGGCCCGTTCCCTGGCCGCGGCCTGGAACTCGGTCCGCACCTCCTGCTGGAGCAGGTGGCGGGTCAGCAGGAACCCGGCCAGGGACAGGGCAGCTCCCGCCAGGAACACGCCAGCGACCCGCAGAGTTCGTTGAACAGGTGGGAGTGGTGGGGCGTCGGGCACGGGTTCCCCCAGGGGTAGGTGCGGTAACGAATTGACCGGGTGATACCTAGAGTCTATTCCATCGGCAGCGGCCCGCAGGAACCTGACCTGTGGGATAATCCCTTGGGACCCAAGGGTCATCAGGAGGTGCCGCTTGAACCGCAACAGCATGCTCGCCCTGGCAGGTGGACTGGTCGCTGGTTTCTTTCTGGGCTGGCTCGTGGGTCGGCCAGGCAGCGAGGAGGGCGGCCGCACCGCCTCCTCAGCACCCGCCGCCGCCGTGATGCCGGTTCCCTCCCTGGGAGGCGCCCTGCCCGGTGCCACCTTGCCCGGCGCCCTGCCCGGTGGGGCCCCGCCCAACGCCCAGGTCCAGGGGCAGATCACCCAGCTCGAGGCCGCGGTCCTCAACGATCCCAAGAACCACGATGCCTGGTCCGACCTGGGCAATCTCTACTTCGACAGCCACCAGGCCCAGAAATCCGTGGACGCCTATGCCAGGGCCCTGGCCCTGAGACCCAACGATCCCAATGTGCTCACGGACCAGGGCGTGATGTACCGGGCCCTGGGCCAGCCCGAGAAGGCTCTGGCCAACTTCCAGAAGGCCCAGAAACTGGATCCGAACCACCTGCACAGCCTCTTCAACATGGGCATCATCTACGCCAATGACCTGAAGAAACCCGCCGAGGCCGCCAAGGTCTGGAACCAGCTCATCGCCAAGGCCCCCGCCAGCGACCAAGCCACCCAGGCGCGCCAGCTGCTGGGTCAGCTGAAGAAGCCCTGAGCTTGCTCGCCAACCTTCCGAGCCCCCTCTGGGTGCTCGGCACGGGCACCGGGGTTGGGAAGACCCATGTGGCCTCCCGCATCGCCAGGGTCTGGGCCGGGCTCGGTCCCGTCAGCTATCGCAAGCCCTTCCAGACGGGTGTAGCCGGGCCGGAAGATCCGGCCTTGGACGCCCTGACCGTGGCGGGGCCAGGCATTACGGTGGAGAGCGGGATCCTGCTGAGGGCGCCCCTGGCGCCCCTGGCCGCGGCCCGGCTTGAGGGGCGGGCGGTGGACCTGCAAGCCCTGGCCGCCTGGTGCACCCGCCCCGCTCCGGGGCGGGTGCTGCTGGAAGGTGTGGGCGGGCTCATGGTGCCCCTGGCGCCCCAGGCCCATTTCCTCGCCTGGGCCACGGAGTTGAGGATGCCCTGCGTGCTGGTGGCCCTGGGCGGCCTTGGCACCTTGAACCACACCCTGCTTTCCGCCGAAGCCCTGATGGCGCGGGGCTGGCGCATCGAGGCCGTGCTGCTGAATCCCGGTGCCGACGGCACGGAGCCCGCCGTGGCCGAAGAGAACGCCAGGATCCTGCGCGGTTTCCTCCCCCTTCCCGTGGATCTGGCCCCGTAGCTGGGCGGTTTCAGTCCCGGGGGCCTCCCTCCCTACACTGGATCCATGGCAACCCTGCTTCCCTCCGACTGGTCCGATCGCCTGGCGCTCGATCGCGCCCATGTGTGGCACCCCTTCACCCAGATGCAGATCCACGAGGCGGATCCTCCCGTGCCCCTGGTGGGCGGGGAAGGCTGCGATCTGCTTCTGGGCAATGGCGAGCGGGTGCTGGATGGCATCTCCAGCTGGTGGACCTGTCTCCATGGGCACGGCCATCCCCGGCTGGTGAGCGCCCTGGAGCGCCAGGCGGCGAAGCTGGATCACGGCCTGTTCGCCGGGTTCACCCACGAACCGGCCCTGGAGCTGGTGCTGCGGCTTCGTCGCAGGCTGCCCCCGGGCCTCACCCGGGCCTTCTTTTCCGACGACGGCAGCACCGCCGTGGAGGTGGCCCTGAAAATGGCCTTCCAGGCCCAGCTGCAACGGGGTGAGCAGGGACGCGACCGCTTCGGCGCCCTGCGGGGCGGTTACCATGGGGACACCCTGGGCGCCGTGGGCGTGGGCGAGCTGGACAATTTCCTGACGGGCCTCTTCAGCCCCCTGCTGCTGGCCTGCGACCGCCTGGCGGTGCCGGAGGATCCCCGTCGCGAGATCCACCCTGAGATCGGCGGCTGGCCGGCGCGCCTGGAACAGTCCAGGCAGGAGGCCCGGTCCTTCTTCGCCCGTCATGGCGAGCGGCTCGCGGCCTTCATTGCCGAGCCCCTCATCCAGTGCGCGGGGGGCATGCGCCTGTGGCCGCCGGAACTGCTTCAGGAACTCCGTGTTCAGTGCGATGCCCACGGTGTGTACCTCATCCTGGATGAAGTGGCCACAGGCTTTGGCCGCACGGGCTCCTTCCTGGCCTGCGAGCAGGCCGCCGTGGCACCGGATCTGCTTTGCCTGTCCAAGGGCCTCACGGGCGGCACGCTGCCGCTGTCCATGACCTGGGCCACGGAAGCGATCTACGGCCATTTCTGGGGGGATCCAGCCTCGGGCCGGGCCTTCCTCCATGGCCACAGCTACACCGCCAATGCCACCGCCTGCGCCGTGGCGGCCGCGAGCCTGGCGTTGTTCGACGACGAGCCGGTACTGGCCCACGCTGCCGACCTCCAGGCGGCGATGACCTCCGCCTTCACCCTGCTGGCGGAGCACCCGGGGGTGCGCCAGGCCCGGGTGCTGGGCACCATCGGAGCCTGCCGCCTGGTGGATCCCGCCACCGGGGAAGCCCACGATCCGGCAGCGCGCTTCGGCTGGAGGCTCCATCGCCGGGCCCTGGACCAGGGCCTCCTGGTAAGGCCCATCGGGGACTGCCTCTACCTGATGCCACCCCTCTGCACGCCGCCGGAACGCCTCCAGGAAGCGGCGGAAACCCTGGTGAACCTGCTGGGATGATCCCGGCGCGCCGTCCAGGTCAGCCTCGGTCCCGGGCCGCGGTACACTGATTGTCCGCACAGGGAGCCTCCCATGAAGCTGGTGTCGTTTGTCAGGGATGAAGTTGAGAAGATTGGCGCGGTGCTGGCGGATGGCCGCATCCTCGATTTCGCCGCCGCGGATGCCCGCCTGGGCGTGGACATGCTGACCCTCATCCGTCGCCAGGACGAGCTGATGCCCCTGGCCCGGGCCCTGGTGGCGAGGCCGCTGCCGGAAGCCGTGCTCCAGGCCGCGGCGGTCCGATTGCTTGCGCCCGTTCCCCGCCCCGTGTCCATGCGGGATGGCTACGCGTTCCGCCAGCATGTCGCCACCGCCCGACGCAACCAGGGCCTGGAGATGATTCCCGAGTTCGACCTCTTCCCGGTGACCTATTTCACCAACCACCTGGCCGTGACGGGGCCCGGCGAAATGCGGGTGCAGGAGCAGCACCTGGTGCGCCTCGATTTCGAGCTGGAGGTTGCCATCGTCACGGGCCGGCCCCTGCGCAATGCCACCCTGGAGGAGGCGGACGCGGCCATCTTCGGCTACATGGTCATGAACGACTGGAGCGCCCGCGGGCTCCAGATGGAGGAAATGAAGCTCAGCCTGGGGCCATGCAAGGGCAAGGATTTCGCCACCAGCCTGGGGCCGTGGCTGGTGACGAAGGATGAACTGGACTTGGAGCCCACGCCCCGGGGCGAGATCCTGCATGCCGCCATGACCTGCGAGGTCAATGGACATCGTCTGTCCAACGGGAATGCCGCTTCGATGAACTGGACCTTCGCCCAGATCCTCCAGCGCACCAGCTACGGCATCCAGATGCACCCGGGCGAGGTCATCGGCAGCGGCACGGTAGGGACCGGCTGCCTGCTGGAATTGAACGGATCCAAGATCACCCACGACCTTTGGCTGAAGGCCGGCGACGAAGTCGTCCTGGAAATCGAAGGCCTGGGCCGTCTCGTGAACACCGTTGTCCATGTCCCCGAGCGCCTCGCGGGCATGACCCCGCACCTGCTGGGCGGGACCCTGCCCGATCTCTATGCCGGGACCCCCGCCGGGGAGGCCGGGGACTGAGGCCCAGGTCCCCAGTCCCAGGCCGCTTGCCCCAGGGCTGTTGCAGAGTCGGACCCGGCCCCGGGGCAGAGGTTGATCCTGGAGCCCGCGGGCCCCATCATGGCTCACCTCCAAGGAGAGCTCCCATGTGCAGGTTGCTGCTTGTCCTGCTCGCGCTGCTGCTGGGCGCGGGTCCAGCCCTGGCCCAGAACCGGCCTTCCCTACGCGCCTACTTCGCGGATGCCTCCCAGGTGCGCCAGGGAGGCGTGAGGTTGATCCCCATTCGCACGGCCAAGGGCACCTTCAAGGTGTGGACCAAGCGCTTCGGGAACCACCCCCGCATCAAGGTGCTGCTGCTCCACGGGGGGCCTGGGTTCACCCATGAGTACTTCGAGGCGCTGGAGGGCTACCTGCCCAAGGAGGGCATCGAGTTCATCTACTACGACCAGCTGGGCAGCGCCTTTTCGGATCAGCCCAGAGACAAGGACCTGTGGACCACCGCGCGTTTCGTGGAAGAAGTCGAGCAGGTGCGGCTGGCCCTGGGCCTGAACCGGGACAACTTCTACCTGTTGGGCCACTCCTGGGGCGGCATCCTGGCCGTGGAATACGCCTTGAAGTACGGCGCGAACCTCAAGGGCCTGATCATCTCGAACATGATGATGAGCATCCCGGACTACAACCGGTATGCGCAGGAGGTCTTGGCCAAGGGCATGGACCCCGCCGTGGTGCGAGAGGTGAAGGACCTGGAGGCCCGGGGGCAGTTCGAGAATCCCCGCTACATGGAGCTGCTCCTCCCCCATTTCTACGCCAGTCACCTCTGCCGCCTGCCGGAATGGCCTGACGCCTTCAACCGTTCCGCCGCCCGGGTCAACCGGGAGATCTATGTGCTCATGCAGGGACCCAGTGAATTCGGTGCCTCCGGGCGCCTGGAGAAATGGGATCGCAAGGCCGATCTGCCCAGGCTCGCCATGCCCACCCTGGTGATCGGCGCCGCGCATGACACCATGGACCCCGCCCACATGCAGTGGATCTCAACGCAGGTTCAGCACGGTACTTTCCTGCTCTGCCCCAGGGGCAGCCACATGGCCATGTGGGACGACCAGGCCACCTACTGCCAGGGGCTGATCCGTTTCCTGAAACAGGTGGATTCGGGACGGTAGGCCGTGGCGGCTGGCGCGCTCCAGGCGGCTGCCGAGGCCGGGGCGATGCCTGCCAGGCCATCGGCATCGCTACACTGATCCCATGTTGGAGCTTTGCCAGGTCACGCGCACCTATGAACTCGGCGGTGAACGCGCCGGGGTGTTCGGCGTCTCCCTGGCGGTACCTTCCGGCGGCGTGGCCGTTCTGGCCGGGCCCAGCGGCAGCGGCAAGACGACGCTGCTGCAGCTGGCAGGACTGCTGGATGTCCCCGATGAAGGGGAGGTTCGCCTGGACGGGGCGGTCGTCTCGGTCCTTTCGGAAAGGGCGCGCTGCCGCTTGCGCCTGCGCAAGCTCGGCTTCGTGTTCCAGGCCTTCAACCTGGTGCCCGTGCTCTCGGCCCTCGAGAATGTGATGCTTCCCCTGCAGCTCCAGGGTGTTCCTGAACGCGAGGCTCGAGTCCGCGCGGAGGCGGCGCTGGCGCGGGTGGGCCTGGCCGACCGCCTGCGGCACCGCCCGGGCCAGCTCAGTGGCGGGCAGCAACAGCGCGCCGCCATCGCCCGCGCGCTGGCGCCAGATCCGCTGCTGGTGCTGGCCGACGAGCCGACCGCAAGCCTCGATCACGCTCACGGCGGCCCCCTCATGGATCTCCTCTCCGAGCTTGCGGGGGAGCGGGGCACGGCCTTCCTGGTGGCCAGCCATGATCCCGCGGTCATCGCCCGGGCCGACCGCATCTTCCGCCTGGAAGATGGGCGGTTGGCGGGGGCGGAGCCCTGATGCTCCTCGCGCGCCTTGCCCTGCGGAACCTGCTGCGCCAGCGACGGCGGACCCTGCTGACTCTGATGGTGGTGACCGCCGGCTTCCTGGCCCTGAGCCTCGCGGGGGGCTTCATGGCCCAGACTTTCCAGGGGCTGGCGGACGCGGCCATCCGGGGGGGCATCGGGCATC
>JBBIHT010000100.1:0-7389 GCA_037446845.1 Geothrix sp.
CCCAGATGGGGGGCAACAAGGCCCTCAGCTTCGGGAAGGCCCGTGCCAAGGGCCTTTCCAGCACGGCCAAGCGCATCACCTTCGCGGATGTGGCCGGATGTGACGAGGCCAAGGAGGAGCTCAAGGAGATCGTTGACTTCCTGAAGGACCCCGCGAAGTTCGTGAAGCTCGGCGGCAAGATTCCCAAGGGTGTCCTGCTCATGGGCCCTCCAGGCACCGGCAAGACCCTGCTGGCACGCGCCGTTTCAGGCGAAGCCAAAGTGCAGTTTTTCTCCATTTCCGGATCGGATTTCGTGGAGATGTTCGTGGGCGTGGGCGCCAGCCGCGTTCGCGACCTCTTCGAGCAGGCCAAGAAGAGCGCCCCCTGCATCGTGTTCATTGATGAAATTGATGCGGTGGGCCGCCATCGCGGCGCGGGGCTGGGCGGCGGCCACGACGAGCGCGAACAGACCCTGAATCAGCTCCTCGTGGAGATGGATGGCTTTGAAGGCAACGAGGGGGTCATCCTCATCGCCGCCACCAATCGCCCGGATGTGCTGGATCCTGCCCTCCTGCGCCCCGGCCGCTTCGACCGCCGCGTGGTTGTGGATCGCCCGGATGTGAAGGGCCGTCACCAGATTCTCCAGGTGCACACCACCGAAAAGATCCCCCTCAGCCCCGATGTGGATCTGGAAGTGATCGCCCGTGGCACTCCTGGCTTCGCCGGGGCAGACCTGGCGAACCTGTGCAACGAAGCGGCACTGACGGCTGCCCGAGGCAACAAGAAGTGGGTGGAGATGGCCGATTTCGAGGAGGCCAAGGACAAGGTCTACATGGGCAGTGAGCGACGCAGCATGGTGATGACGGATGAGGACAAGCGCATCACCGCGTACCACGAGGCTGGCCACACCGTCGTCGCCGCTGTGGTGCCCCAGAGCGATCCCCTGCACAAGGTCACGATCATCCCCCGGGGCCGGGCCCTGGGGGTCACCTGGCAGCTGCCCATCGCGGATCGCTACAACACGACCCGGGAGTACATGGAAAGCCGCATCGCCATCGCCATGGGTGGGCGTATCGCCGAGGAAATCTTCTTCAACCAGCTCAGCACCGGCGCTTCCAACGACATCAAGCAGGCCACGGAAATGGCCAAGTCCATGGTCATGGAATACGGTATGAGTGACAAGCTGGGGCCCCTCAATTTCGGGGGTGGTCAGCACGAGATTTTCCTGGGCCGGGATTTCTCGCAGCACCAGGAGTTGTCCGAGGATACGGCCAGGATGATTGACGCCGAAGTGCATGAATTCGTCATGCGCAACTACCGTAAGGCCAAGGCGGCCATCGAGAGCCATCGCGACCAGCTTGTTGCGATCGCCGAAGCCCTGCTCGTACGGGAGACGCTGGATGGCGATGACATCGAGTTGCTGATGAAGGGCGGCACCATTCCCCCGCCCAAGGTTGGCACTCCCCCTTCGGCCCCGGCCACCCTGGAAGCTCCCAAGGTGGATCCGGGCCTGAATCCCGCCCTCAAGCCGGCCTGACCGTGAGTGCGTTCGACTGGGGACCGCTCATCCAGGGCGGCCCCCTTTTCATTGGAATCCTGAACCTCACCCCAGATTCCTTCAGCGATGGCGGGCGGTACTGCGCTACCGATGCCGCAGTCCGCCAGGCCCTGGGCCTGGTGGCACAGGGTGCGGGCCTGCTGGATCTGGGTGCCGAGAGCACCCGCCCCGGCGCCACACCCGTTCCCGAGGCGGAAGAGTGGCGGCGCCTGGGCCCCGTCCTGGAGGCCCTGGTCCGGCACCTCCCCGAGGTTCCACTCAGCCTGGATACGCGCCATGGGGAGGTGGCCCAGCGGGGGCTGGATTCCGGCGTGGCGGTGCTCAACGATGTGACCGGATTCGCCTCGGCAGGCATGCTGGCCCTCGCACGCCAGAGCTCCTGCGGCCTCATCGCCATGCGCAGCAGAAGGAAGGGTGAAGGATTCCTGATGCCTCCCTATGGGGAGCCGGCACCAAAGACCCACCAGGCCGCAACCCTCGAGCTGGAGGCGCTCCGGGAGCACCTCCAGTCCCAGGGCATCCAGGATGCCCGCATCCTCCTGGACCCAGGCTTCGGCTTCGGGACCACCTACCTTGAGGATCTGGCTCTCTGGCAGGCCCTGCCTGAGCTGCCGGCCCTCCTGGGGTGGCCCAGGGATCGCTTCTGCCTGGGCATCTCCCGCAAACGCTTCGTCGCCATGCGGGCCGGCACCCCGGACCTGCCCCCGACTGAGCGGGATCCCCACACGGCCCTCGCCCAGGCGGAGGCCATGGAGCTGGGCTACCGTGTCTTCAGAACCCACGCCATCGGGTAACCTTAGAGCATGAGTCTCCACTATTTCGGCACTGATGGCATCCGGGGCGTGGCCCTGAAATCTCCTCTCACCCTGGAGGAAGTCACCCGCTGGGGCGCCGCCTGGGCCCAGGTCGCCCGAACTCAGGCTGTGGAGCGCTTAGTGCTGGGCTGGGATCCCAGGTCCAGCTCCGGCCCTTTGGCCGAGGCTTTCATGGCTGGCGTAGGCTCAGGCCTCCCTGTGCTGCTGCTGGGCATGGTGCCCACCCCAGCCGTGGCCTGGAATGTGGCCCGGCTCAGTCTGGAAGGCCCAAGGACCTGGGGACTGATGATCTCCGCCAGTCATAATCCGCCCGAGGACAATGGGCTGAAGGGGTTCAACGAGCTGGGCGAGAAATTGGAAGAGGGCCAGGAGCAGGCCATCGAGGCAACCTTCGCCAGCCTGGAGGAACCGACCACCATCTTTGTGCAACCCTACCTGGAACACCTCGGGGGAGTTGATCTGGAACCCGGCCTCAGGGTGGTGCTGGACTGCGCCCATGGGGCCACCGCCGAGGCCGCCCAGGAGCTGTTCCGAGGGGCCGCCATTCACTGGCTGGGCATCCCTGCCGATGGGCCCCGCATCAATGTGGGTGTCGGTTCCACCCATCTCGACGCCCTGGCGGCGGCAGTGGTGGATCATGGGGCGGATCTAGGCATCGCCTTCGATGGCGACGGTGACCGTTGCCTGATGGTGAACGGCACAGGCCAGGTGGTGGATGGCGACCAGCTGGTCTGGCTCCTGGTGCAGGACCGCATCGCCAACCACGATGCACCCCGGGGCGTGGTGGGCACCCTCATGACCAACGGCGGCCTCGCCCAGGCCCTTGCCGAGGCCAGCATCCCCTTCGTGCGCACGGCCGTGGGTGACAAGTTCCTCCTGCGGGAGATGGCCAGGCGGGGCTGGGATTTGGCCGCGGAAGCATCAGGCCACATCATCCAGAAACGGATTGGCCCCAGTGGCGATGGCATGGCCGCAGCGCTTTCTGTCCTGCACGCCCTCCTCCGCCGCCCGGCTGACGAGCGGTGGAGCTGGACCTTCCGCCCCTGGCCCCAGCGCCTAGTGAATGTGGTGGCCCGGCAACGCCGCAATGTGGAGGCCTGCCCTGATCTCAACTCCGCCATGGCAGACATCTCCGCCCGGTGGGGGGATGGGATTCGCCAGGTCATCCGCTGGTCCGGCACCGAACCCAAGCTGCGCCTGATGGTCGAGGCCCAGGATCAAGCTTGGGTGGACCAGGCCCTGCTTGAACTCGAGGCCGCGGCCCGCCGCGACCTGGCGCTGGCCTGAAACATGGCCGGGAACCTTGCAGCGGATGTGCGCCGACCTGTGGATCGCTGGCTGGTACTGCTGGCCCTGCTGCTGGTGGCAATCGGCATGGTATGGATCTACTCCGCCTCTGCCATCAAGGCCTCCCAGAACCACTCCGCCGCCACGGCTTTTCTCATGCGCCAGCTGGTGGCCAGCATCATCGGACTTGGGCTCATGATGGCCCTGTCCCAGATGGACCTCTCGCCGCTTCAGGATCACCCTCGACCCCTGCAGGTGGCCTACCTGGTCATGGTCGTGCTCCTTCTCGCCGTGCTGTTCCTTGGCCCCAAAGTGAACGGTGCACACCGCTGGTTGCGCCTGGGGCCCCTCAGCCTCCAGCCCTCCGAACTGTTCAAACCCGTTTCCGTACTTCTGGCCGCCGCATGGATGGTGAAGCACCATGCCGCCTGGAGGAGCCACCAGGAAGCCTTGCCCAAGCTGCTCGGCCTGGCGGGTCTGATGGTGGTGCCCCTGGCGTTGATGCTTCGCCAGCCAGACTTCGGCACCACCTTCCTCATTGTCCTGGTGACCCTGCTCGTGGTGTTCCTGGGCGGGGCTCCCAAGTGGATCTTCGCCATCGCCATCCCGGTTCTTGGTGCGCTGGGGACGGCCTTTGTGGTGTTCTCGCCCTACCGCCTGGCCCGGGTCACCAGCTTCCTCAACCCCGAGGCAGACCCCCTGGGCAGGGGCCACCAGGCCATCCAGAGCCTCGTCGCGGTGGGCAACGGCGGATTGTTCGGGGTGGGGCTGGGTGCCGGTCAGCAGAAACTCTTTTTTCTGCCGGAGGCCCATACGGATTTCATCTACGCCGTGATCGCCGAGGAATCCGGTTTCCTGGGGACATCGGTCATCCTGGCGATCTTCCTGGCGATCCTCTGGCGCGGTTTCAGGATCGCGCGACGGGTGGGAGACAGCTTCCTGAAGCTTTGCGCCATGGGATTCGTGATGCTCCTGGTGGTCCAGGCCCTCATGAACCTGAGCGTGGTCCTCTCCCTGGCCCCCAACAAGGGCATCCCCCTGCCCTTCATCTCCTTCGGCCCCAATAGCCTCATCACCAGCCTCATCTGCCTGGGATTCCTCCTTTCCATCAGCAAGGAAGCCGGCTCAGCCTAGGCGAAGCGGGTCATCATCGTCCTCTTCCACCAGCACGATGTTGGACCCTTCGCCCAGAAGCACCGCATCCTCGTACAGATTCCTGAGCCTGGGTTCATAGCGATCCCCGTGAGCCAGGCGCACATCAGGCTTGAGCTCGACGCCGGTCCGCATGACGCCCCGCAGTTCAGCAGGGGACAGGCCCAGCCAGGCGGCCAGCACCTTCATGGGGTTCACTGCCCGGGACGCTCCCAGAGGACTGGAGAAGGCAAGGATGGGCGCATCCCAGGACATCTCCAGGATGAAGGCAGACGGGCGCTCGCTCCCGTCCAGGAAGGCATGGCATCGCTCCGTGACAAGCTGCTGCAGGCCCGAGGGCACGCGCCATTGCCAGTGCGAGCGGATGCCCCGGTCCCCCAGTGGCGAGGCGTAGTTCGGTACCGTGGTCAGACCATGCAGGCGCAAACCCTCGGGAAGGCGCTTCTGCAGGCGCAGGCTCAGGTCATCCATCGAGGCCCTGGGCATGGCCCTCAGCGTCACATCCATGGATTCATCAAGGCCCCCTGCGCCAGCTGGCAATGGATGGTCCGACGAGAGCAGTGGGTGGGGCCGTTTCCCCAGATCCAAGGCAACCTCCACTCCTTCCAGGCGGAAGGCCTGGAGAAACAGCATCTGGAGGTCACGATCATCGAAGTCCAGGGCTGGATCAGCCTTTGAGAAACCGCACCGGAACACCACGCGGCGCGAATCCAGATGATGCAAGGCCTGCCGCTTGGCATGGGCCCTGGCTGCCAGTGGGGCCAAGGCATCCCCCAGGTGCTGTTCGAGGGGTCCCGCAGGTTGTTCCCCATGGCCTCCGGGGTGACGGGCGCGCAGGATGGCTGCGCCCTCCTCCACCATGCCCTGAACCTGAACCTGCTGCAACCATGCCGCTGGCTCCAGATCGCCAATCCCATCCAGCGCAAATCTCAGGGCCTGAAGGCAGGCCGCCTCAAGGCTAGGTCCCCTGGCTGCCATGGCCTCAAGGGTCGCATGCAGTCGCAGACGGCGAGCAAGGGCTTCGGGGGGAACGGAGGGGTGATGGGTTTCTGGTCGCACAGATTCAGGATACGGCGCGGGGAGATCCTGCAAGGGGAGCATGGTGGCTGGACGGCCCGGGGCTGAAAAAAAATGGGTGCGCATCATGATGCCCAATCCCGATTTCCACATTTTTTGTGGGAAGGGCCGCGCGGATTTCAAGGATCTCCTTTTGCATCAGGTCACTTCCTGGGTTGCCCTTTTTTTGCGGCAGGTGGAACACCCACAGTGGCCTTGACAAGTCGTCCGAGCATCGATCTGTGCCCTTCCGTTCACGCCTCGTTACAGGCAAGCTGAAGCCTGGCCTATGATCCATGATCCGTTCATCGTTCCCCCGCTTCCGCCCCAGTGGCCCTATGCCCCAGGGTTGCCGCTGGCGCCCTTGGGGTGTCGCCTCAATCAGGAACTCCCAGGGTTCGGCGGTGGCTGGCGCGTCTGCACTCCGGGTGGCCTCACACCCGCTGGCGAGGCTGCCCCCTTGCCTTCAGCCATGGGCCGAGGGGGCATCCTTTGCGTGGGGGATGTGGTGATGAAGCCGTACCTTCGGGGCGGATTCCTGCGCCATCTCAATGAGCGGACCTACCCATCCCACCTCCGCTTCGCGGCCGAACATGCGGTGCATCGTGGGCTCTGGGAGGCAGGTTTCCCAACCGTGGAACCCTTGGGCTATGCCTGGCGCCCCAAGGGCCTGGGCGTGGAAGGCGTTCTCTTCACGCGACGCGCGGAGGGGTTCAATTGGCCCCAGCGCTGGGACCTCACCCCAGAGCGCCTGAAGGACATCCGTCAGGCCCTGGGGGCCCTGTGCGATTGGGGCCTATGGTCGCCAGACTTGAACGCCACCAATGTCCTCCTGCCACCTCACCGGGGGGCGCTCTTCCTGGACTGGGACCGTGCCCACTTCATCAGTCCAGGCTCGAGGCTGGAGCATCGCTATGCGGCCAGGATGGGCCGTAGCCTAGAGAAACTCGGCGCACCCAAGGATGCCTACCAGGTCATTGAATCTGCACCGCATCCTGGATGATCACGGGCTTGGCTGGGAGGTTCAGGAAATCCCGCCGTTTATTGGTGGTTTTCACGGCCTTGATGCGATCCACCACCTCCATGCCCTGGACGACCTTCCCGAAGACGCAGTAGCCCCAAGCCTTGTCGCTGGTCTTTCCCTTGAAGTCCAGGGAGGCGTTGTCCACCACATTGATGAAAAATTCCGCAGCGGCACTGTGCGGATCTGGAGTGCGGGCCATGGCGATGGTGCCTCGCTTGTTCCGCAGCCCCGCCGCGAGAGCGCGATCAGCCTCGTTCTGAATGGAGGCATCGGTGCGCTTCTTCCCGAGGTAGTCCACATAGCCTCCGCCCTGGATCATGAAGCCGGGGATCACCCTATGGAAGATGGTGCCCTTGTACTGCCCCTTCTTCACATACCTCAGAAAGTTCTCCACCGTGCGTGGCGCCGCGTCGGGTTCCAATTCCAGGGTGATGGCGCCCATCGAGGTCAGGAGTTTGACCCGTGGCTTCGGTGCCGCCCCTAGGCATTTGCCAAGGCTCAGCACCGAAAGGAGCAT
>JBBIHT010000101.1:0-7346 GCA_037446845.1 Geothrix sp.
CGGCCTGCACCTGGTCCAATTCGTCGAGGGAGTCCACATTGAGCACCACACCCCTCTGAATGGACCGCCGAATTTCACCCGGCCCCTTGGAGGAAGAGGTGAACATGATCTCCCGACCCGCATACCCCTGGCGGAGAGCGGCCTCGATTTCGCCCCCGGAGACCACTTCTGCGCCCAGCCCCTCGCGCCTGAGCAGGGCGATGACCACGGGATTGGTGTTGGCCTTCAGGGCGTAGAGGATTCGCAGTTTCGGGAAGCGTGGCGCGAAGGCCGCCCGAAGGTTCGCGACCTGCTTCTGGATGTGCTCCTGGTCGTACACATAGAGGGGCGTCCCATGGGCCTCCACCAGGCGATGAAGGGCCGCGGCCACGCCGGGCACTCCCGCCCGGTCGGCACGGACTGAGACCAGTGCCTCATGGAGGCTGGTCCTGGCCACCTGGGCGGACAGCACGGGAACGACCAGGAACCAGGCCAGCAGGCGGGGAATGGACAAGGGAGACTCCAGAACAAGGGTGATTCCAGCGAGCGCGACTGCACCGTGGGGTGCCCAGCCGATCACTGACCGGTTGGATGCAGCTCCCCCGGCAGACTCCAGGCCGCCCGGATCGCGTCCATCTGGGTTTCGGGAAACTGCAGAAGAACGGGATGCTGGGCAGGGTCCATCCAGCGCAGCACATGCAGCAGGTCGTCGGCGGCAAGGGCTGTGCAGCCGGCCGTGCCCTGACCAGGAGGCGGGGCAACATGGAGGAAAATGCAGCTTCCGGCTCCCTTGCGGGGATGGAGGTCGTTGTAGTGGATCACCACCAGGTACCGGTAGTGTTCCGAGTCGAGCCTGAGGCGCTCGGCAGAGCGCCAGGTCGCCCCTTCGGTGGGAGAACCCAGGCGCACCAGCCGCCCGTATTCCGCATGGTCGGGATCATCCACGCAGCGATCGCAATCGGTCGAAGGGCGGTAGGGAAGCCTTACGCCCTCCGGGGCCCGTGGCGCATAGCCCCAGAGGGTGCCGAAGCTCATCAGACCGGCGGGGGCGCGGCCATCTCCTTCCCGCTTCACGGGGCCCACGGTGGGTGGCATTGGCGCCGCTTCATCGCTTCGCCAGGCCATGCCGTTCTTCCCAACCCATGCCTCAAGGGGACCGCCCACGGGCACGAAGACTCCGCCCCGGCGTTCGAACCGTTGAAGCTGGCCCCGGGATGCCTCCCAGCCGGTGGTGGTCACCAGCAGGACCTGACCGGCCTGGGCCAGTATCGGCGGTTGTCCCAGGATGGCGTCGAAGGGCAGGTTCAGGATCGGGTACTCCGCGCTGGAGGCATGATCGAAATGCCACCATTCCGAGGGTTCGACCCGGAAGCCCTCCTTTTCCATGGCAGCACGGAGCAGGTCTCGATGGCACCGGGCCTCGACGGTACCGCCTGGATAGTCTGGATGGGAGCGGGGGGACATCTCGTCGTACTCGCTGGGCATGGCCACCAACGATCCCCCGGGGTGCCTGACCAGGGTCAAATCCACCGCACAGCCCCTATTGTGCACCGAGCCCTTGGCGGGATCCGCCACGAAGCTGCGGTCCCCGGGGGCGGTGGCCTCCCAGAAGACCTTGGTCACCCACCAGGGCCGGTAGGCGTCATAGACCAGCAGGGCGTAGCCCTCAGAATGAAGGGCCCGGTTCACTCTCACCAGCGCTTCAGCGGCCGGACGCTGCAGGAAGGCCCGGGCCGCCGGGTAGATCCGGGTATGCAGAAAATTGGCGCTGCTGGCATAGCGAATGTCGAACCGGAGGGTCGAATCCAGGTTGGCCAGATCCACGAGATCCGCTGGCCTGGCCGCACTGGGGTGGACGGGCGGCACTGCGACCCGGGCCTCCACCACCAGCTGCTCGATGGACCGGGGCACCTTCGCCGTTTCGGGGTGGGTCTGAGCGCTCGCCATGCCCGCCAGTGCGGCGATCAGGAAGGCGGAAACCACGCGCGGATGCTTCACTTCAGCTCCCCCGGTCAAGCAGGTACTCGCACCACGCGCTGGTTCAGGGCACAGGTCACTTCGTAGGGAATGGTGCCCAGCAGGTTCGCGGTCTGCAGGACCGAATGGGGCGCCCCGGCATCCTTGCTGAGCAGGATCATGGTGTCTCTGGGCTGGATGCGTACCTGCTCGGGCAGGGCCACGGTGATGGAATCCATGGAGACGCGGCCCACCACGGGGTAGCAGGCTCCCTGGTATTCAGCCCAGGCGCGGTTGGCCAGGGCGCGCGGATACCCATCAGCGTAGCCGCAGTTCAGGGTCACCAAGTTGAGGCGATGAGGCACCACATAGGTGCACCCGTACCCTACCGTGGTCCCAGCATCCACGCATTGCACACGGGTCACCTCAGCCGCCAGTTCGAGGATGGGTTCCAGGCCAAGGGCCCTGGCCTCGTCCAGGTCTGCCAGCCCGTAGAGCGCAATGCCGCTGCGCACATGGGTATGGCCCTCCGTGAAACCGCGGAGGCAGCCCGCGCTGTTGGCCTGGTGGACCATGCGGGCGGTGATGCCCCCCTCCCTGAGGGCCGCGAGCCCCCTGGCAAACTCCCGCTGCTGGTGCAGGGTGAAGGCGGGATCCGGCTCCTCGGCCGAGGCATAGTGGGACATGATGCCCCGCAGCCAGGGCTGAAGCACCCGGAGCTGCCCCAGGCACGCACCCAGCTCGGCCAGGGGAACCCCGGAGCGGCCGATGCCCGTATCCACCTCCAGATGCAAACCCACGGGATGCGCCGGTACCAGCTCGGCAAGTTCCTGGAGATGCGCACTTGAAACCACCGTCAAGTCAATGCCATGGGCGGAGGCAACCGCCACCTCCTCGGGCCGGGTGCTGGTAAAGACCTGAATGGGCAGCCCAACCCCAGCCTGGCGCAGGAGCATCGCCTCCGAGAGGGTTGCCACACAGAACCCCTCCACGCCCGCGGACTCCAGGGTAAGGGCAACCTGCACCGCTCCGTGGCCATAGGCATCTGCCTTCACCACCGCGAGCAGGCCCAGGCCCCGGATGTTGCGATGCAGGCGATGCGCGTTGGCCATCAGCTGCCCCAGATCCACGCGGGCACTGAGCGTCCGGGTCTCCAAGCCAGGAGCCGCCGGGGAGGTCAACATCGCGTTATGAGGTTGCATATCGGGAGGATACCGGAACTTCCCGCGTCCCATAACCGGGCAGTTCGCTCAGGCGCCCGGGCACCCAGACAAAACCGCCAGCCCGTGCCCCCGTTTTGTATGCTGGAAGGATGATCGGACGCCTGCGCGGTGAACTGCTTCAGAAACTGCCTAACCAGGCCCTGGTCGAGTGCGGGGGCGTGGGCTACGCCGCGGCTATCAGCCTTTCCACCTACGGCCTGCTGCCCGAGGTGGGGTCCCAGGTGGTTTTGCAGACCGAACTGCTGGTCCGCGAAAACGAAATCGCCCTGCTCGGCTTTTCCACAGCACAGGAACGGGAACTGTACCGGATGCTGGTGAAGGTGGATGGGGTGGGACCGAAGCTGGCCCTGGCTGCCCTGGGCGCCTTGTCCCTGGAGGATCTGGTCCAGGCCATCCGGGGCAGGGAAGTGGCCATCCTCACCCGCATTACCGGCGTGGGCAAAAAGACCGCCGAGAAACTTTGCTTCGAATTGTCGGCGAAAATGGGCGGGCTCACGGGGCTGGACGGCCTCCAGGGTTCGGCATCCGGGGATCCGTGGGAGGACAGCCTGCGCTCCGCACTCACCAACCTCGGGTTCAAGGAAGATGCTGTCATCCCCGTGATCATCCAACTCCGCCCGACCAAACCACCCCTGGGGGAGGCCATCCGCCAGGCTCTGAAGGCACTCCAGCGATGAGCACGAGGATTCTCTCCACTTCTCCCCTGGTGGGACCGGCACTGAGAGAGCTTGGCGCAAGGTTCCCGGACCTGCGCATCGAGCCCTTCAGGTCCACCCGATGGAACCAAGCCTTGGCCTCTGCGGAGGCACTGGTGGTGATGCTCTCGGAGCCCATATCCCATGCCGACCTGGACCGGTGCCCGAACCTGAAGGCCCTTGGCACCTATTCCGTAGGCGTGAATCACCTGCCTCTGGAGGCCTGCCGGGCCCGTGGAATCGCGGTCGTGAACACCCCCGGCGTGTTGACTGATGCCACGGCGGATCTGGCACTGACGCTGCTGCTGGCGTGACCCCGCCGTGTCGCGGAAGGGGAAGCCCTGGTCCGCTCAGGCCATTGGAAGGGGTGGGCCCCGGACCAGCTGCTGGGACCGTCCCTGACGGGAAAGACATGCGGTTTATTGGGCAGCGGCCCTATCGGCCAGGCCATGGCGAGGCGGGTCCAGGCCCTGGGCATGACACCGCTGTTCTGGGATCGCCAAGGCCAAGGCGGCGAAGTGGATTTCGGCCAAGGCCGAGCCCCCCGCGCACCGCTGGGCGAACTCCTGCCCCGCAGCTCCGTGCTGTCCCTGCACTGCCCCCTGACCCATCAAACGCGCAACCTCCTGGATCGCGCCGCCCTGGAACGACTCCCTGCCGGAGCTGTGGTGATCAACACGGCCCGGGGCGGTGTCCTTGACGAGAAGGCCGCCCTGGCCCTGCTGCAATCGGGCCACCTGGGAGGCATGGGCCTGGATGTTTATGAGGGCGAACCCACCCTCAATCCAGCCTGGTTCACGGCACCGCGAACGGTGCTCACGCCCCACCTGGGATCGGCCACCACTGAGACGCGCGAGGCCATGGCCCGCCTGCTCTGCGATGGGCTGGCCCTGGCCCTTGGGTGATACCCTGAACTCCCTTCAAGAGGAATCCCATGGCACGCCCCTGGAACGAGCTGTTAGACCCGACCCTGGCGGCCCTCCGCAAGACCCCCTCGCCGGCGCCCCAGGAATGCCTGCGACTAGCCCGCGCACTCAATGGCCGGGGTCGCCATGAGGAGGCCCGGGAGGTCCTGGAAACCCTGTTGACCGAAGATCGTGCCAATGCTGATGCCTGGTTCGAACGCCTGCTTTGTTTCAGCGATCACAACCAGGAAGAGGAAGGGATCCAGCTGCTGGAACAGCTGGAAGCCCTGCGGGATGAACATCCCAGATCCCACAAGTACCAGCGCAATCTCGCCTACCTGCGCCTCCTCATGCAGGATCTGGACGGAGCTGAAGCGTCCCTTCAGCAGACCATGGCGCTCCATCCCGATGACCCCAAGGTGCTTGAATTGGCAGGGCTCCTGCAGTTGCGGCTGGAGCATCCCGCCGAGGCGAAGGCCTGGTTGCTGAAGGCACTCACGCTCAACCCCAAGGACCCCCGAACCCTGCGCCTCTTGTCCCTTGCCATGGAGGCCCTGGAGGACTTCACCGGCGCCGAAGCCCAGTTGGTGGCTGCCTTGCACCTGGATTCCGCCTACTACTGGGGCTGGCATGCCCTGGGCGAGCTCCTCCTCAAGCGTGGCAATCTGCAGGAAGGCCTGCGCTGCATCCATCGGGCCCGCAGCCTTAATGTGAACGACCCTGCCAGCTACTTCATCCTGGCGGAACTGTTCAGCGAACAGGGCCACCTGGAACTGGCCCAGGGCCAGCTTCATCTCCTCATCCTCCTGGCCCCGCCCACCCAAGTCATGGCCGAGGCCCAGGCCCTCCTGGGCGAGATCAAGCGGGACATGGGCGATCGGGACGGGGCGGTGTCCTACTTCACCCTCGCCGCCGAAACCGATCCAGATGCGTCCAACCCCTGGGCCGCGCTCGGTGACATGGCCCGGGAAGAATGCCGCTGGGATGACGCCCTGCGGTGCTACCGCGAAGGCTTGATGCGGGAACCCGATGCCGCCGACCTGCAGGTCCAACTCGGCTATGTGCTCCTGGAAAGCCACCAGGGTGCTCTGGCGGAACAGGCCTTCCTCCAGGCCCTGGAACTGGATCCAGGCGAATACAGTGCCTACCTTGGCCTTTCCGAGGTCTACCGGTTCGCCAACCGGAGGGAGGATCAGCTCGCCATGGTGAAACAGGCCATGGCCTTGGCCCCCGATGACGCCGATGTTTGGAATGCGGAGGGGGTGGCGCTGGAGGTCACCGAGCACTGGCTGGAATCCACCCAGGCCTACGAGAAGGCCCTGCGGTTGGATCCCCACCATCGCAAGGCGGCCAACAACCTGGGCTTCGTGCTGGAAAAGCGCATGAACCACGGCGAACCTGAACTCCGGGCCCGCGCCACAGAGGCCTGGAAACAGAGGTTGCTGCTGTGCAGGGACGAGGGACAGAGCATGAAGATGGCCACGGAGCACCTCCAACGGCTGGGCGTCGCCGAGGGCACTCTGGAAGCGTGGGTGCGCTCAGGCAGCGCTGCACTAGCCCCCGAGGTCTGAGTCCCCATTTCTAAGGGTTAGCTTATTTATTGCTATATTTAAATTCATCACATCCCGCCTGCGGAAAAACCTGCGGATTGGGCCATTGGGAACACCCTAAAGCCTGTATCCAGTTGCACTTCGTGGGCATTGTTTTCCTTGCTGCAAACAATGTAAATTGTTATATTCAATTCTTTACATAACAAACCCTAGCACCACTAATGGATTTGACCGGGCCTGGAGTTTTCCACATTTTCCGCTTTCTTTCGCATTGGCAGGGAAGAAGCCTTGAACTGCGGTCCTCCTGGGGCGAAAACCCCAGCGTCAACCTAAAACCTCAAACGAGGGATTCCGCTTCCCGAAGTTGCACACTCACCAGGCGAGAACAGCCAGCCTCCTCCATGGTCACGCCGTAGAGGGTGTCAGCCGCGATCATGGAGGGTTTCTGATGGGTGATGACGATGAACTGGGTCTCGGCCTTCATCTTCCGCACCAGGGCGGCAAAGCGGCCCACATTGGCCTCGTCCAGGGGCGCATCCACCTCATCCAGAACGCAAAAGGGGCTTGGCTTGTAGTGGAAGATGGCAAAGAGCAGTGAGATCGCCGTGAGGGCCTTCTCGCCACCGCTCAGCAGGGTGAGGGACTTGGCGCTCTTCCCGGGTGGTTGCGCCGTGATCTCGATGCCGCATTCCAGAAGATTCTTGGGATCCTCCAGGCTCAGGTGAGCCTGGCCGCCACCGAAGGTGTCCCTGAAGACCTCCTGGAAACGGGCATTCACGAAATCGAAAGCCTCTTGGAACCGCTCCTCACTGGTGGCGTTGATCTCCTGGATGGTGGTCTCCAGGTTGCCAATGGCGGAGGTCACATCGGCCCGTTGTTCGCCCATGAAAGCCAGGCGCGTCTCTGCCTCTTCCAGCTCCTGGATGGCCAGGGGGTTCACGCTGCCCAGATCCAGGCGCCGCCCCTGAAGCTCGTTGAGCCGGGTCTGGTGGACCAGTTCTCCTTCGTCCCAGGCGGCTCGTTCTGCCTCGCTGATGC